>DATLWH010000163.1:0-4200 GCA_035576505.1 Thermoanaerobaculia bacterium
GTGAGACGCTCGAGCATCTCGACGACGATGCCTCGGCCGTACGCGAGATTGCCAGGGTCCTGGCCGCGGGGGGAACGTGTGTCGCTACCGTGCCGGCGCTGCGCTCTCTCTGGACCACCAGCGACGACTATTACGAACATCGCCGCCGTTACAGCCGCGAACAGCTCTCGTCGCTGTTCCGCACCGTATCGATGACGATCGAAAAGGCCGCGTTCTGGGGCTTCCCGATCGTCCTCGTCTACGACACCCTGGTGATCCTGCCGATGAACAAGCGCCGGGCCCGACTCTCGATCCAGGAAGACGTCGCCCTCCGCTCGGTCGCCCGCGCCGGCCGCTCGCGCATGCTGGTGAATGCCGTACGCGCCATTTTCTCGCTGGACCGCCTCTTCTCGTTCATCCCGTTCGGACCGGGACTTTTACTTGTCGCCCGGAAGGATTGAAGTGACCGCGCCTCGTGTTTATGATGGCGATATGGCGAAGGTGCACGCAGTGAGCGAAGAGTCAGAGGTAAGAGTCCAGCCGACCGGTACGCGACCCCCGACCGTCCTCCGTGAGTTTGACCGGCAAAGGCAGGAGAGAGTGGCTGCCTGGTTTAAGAAATGGCGCGGGAAGATCCATCTGGATATTGACGTGGATGAGCTTCGTGGTCGCCGTCGTTGATACCTCTGTTCTCATCGATCACGTCAATGGCCGCGGCATTCGTGCCCTGGATGAGGCAATTGCCAATGAGCTTCTCATCGTCCCGCCGCTCGTCATATCCGAACTTGTGAGCGGGGCGACCCGGGGGAACGAGACCATCGCGATTGCGGAGCTCATTCGAAGCCTGACAATCCACGAGACCGATATTCGTCATTGGATAGCGGTCGGCGACCTTCGCCGCGACCTGGCCTCCCATGGAGTGAACCTGACGATACCGGATGCCCATGTCGCACAGTGCGCGATCGATCTCGACGCAACACTGTTCACGCGCGACAAGGTCTTTAATCTCGTAAGCCAATACGTTCCGCTGCGTTTCGCATGATCTTCCTCTCGCCTCCTGATCTCGCCATCGCGGACCTCGACGACATCGCCTCCCGTCGCGACATGACGGTTGCCTTCGCCACCGGCCAGCTCCACGGCCGCCCTCTCGCCGCCGCCCTTCACTGTGACTGGCTGGCCATCGAAGAGGGCGCGGCGATGGTCATCGACTCGCCGGAGGCCTGGAGCGGAGCCATCGGGCGCATCGGCGCCCGCGCATACCGATTGCATCTCCTCGGTCGTGCGACAGTCAGCGCGGAAGAGGCGGTGAGGGAAGGTCTGGCCGATGCGCTTGTCCCTTCCGGAGCCGATCCGGTAGAGTGGTTCGCCGGCTGGGCCGGCGGACGCAGCACGCTCGCGCTCGACACGGCGGCGGCGTTGATCCGCGGACGCGGCGGCGACGTGACCGAGCGGTTCGCGTTTGCACGCCTGTTTGCCACGGGCGAGCCGCAGCAGGGGCTGGCGGCATTCCTCGAGAAGAGAAGACCGAAATGGATCTGACATGAACCGAAATGAAATCGCCGTTCCGCGAGCGCCAATGGTGCCTCCTGTCCCGAAAGCAGAGGCCGAACAGCTCCCGTTGTTCTCCGCCGATGCCCTCGGCATCGTCAGCAGACAAAAGGCGCAATGGAAGGAAGCGGCCTCGAAGAGACCGGCCTGGAAGAAAGACTTCACCACGGTCAGCGCGATGGAAGTCAACCCGCTGGCCACGCCGGATGACGTCGCAAGCCTCGACTTCGAGCGCGACCTGGCCTTTCCCGGGGAGTTCCCCTACACGCGCGGAATCCATCCCGGCGGCTACCGCGGCAGGCTCTGGACGATGCGCCAGTTCGCCGGCTTCGGAAGCGCCACCCATACCAACGAGCGCTTCAAGTACCTGCTCTCGCAAGGGCAGACCGGCCTGTCTACGGCCTTTCACCTGCCGACGCTTTACGGCTACGACTCCGACCATCACTTCAGCGCGGGAGAAGTCGGCAAATGCGGTGTGGCCGTCGACACGCTCGCCGATATGGAGACGCTCTTCGACGGCATCGACCTCGAGGACGTCACCGTCTCCATGACGATCAACTCCACGGCGCCGATCGCGCTGGCCATGTATCTCGTCGTGGCGCAGAAGCAGGGAGCGGACTGGAAGAAGATCTCCGGCACGCTGCAGAACGACATCCTCAAGGAGTACATCGCCCAGAAGGAGTACATCTTCCCGCCGCGTCCTTCGATGCGGCTCATCACCGACACCTTCCGCTTCTGTGCGGAGAACGTCCCGAAGTACAACAGCATCTCCATCAGCGGCTATCACATCCGCGAGGCCGGCTCGACCGCGCTCCAGGAGCTGGCCTTCACTCTTCGCGACGGCATGGAGTACGTCGAGTACGGAGTCCGGGCCGGCCTCGATATCGACGACTTCGCGCCGCGCCTCTCGTTCTTCTTCAACTCGCATAACGATCTGTTCGAAGAGGTGGCCAAGTTCCGCGCCGCGCGCCGCGTGTGGGCCAAGGTGATGCGCGACCGTTACGGCGCCAAGGATCCGCGGTCGTGGATGCTGCGCTTTCACACGCAGACGGCCGGCTGCTCGCTCACGGCGCAGCAGCCCTACAACAACATCGTCCGGGTCACGATCCAGGCGCTGGCCGCGGTGTTCGGCGGCACCCAGTCGCTGCACACGAATTCACTCGACGAGACGCTGGCCTTGCCGACGGAAGCGGCCGCGCGCATCGCCCTGCGTACGCAGCAGATCATCGCCCACGAATCAGGCGTCATCAACACGATCGACCCCTTCGGCGGATCCTTCTTCATCGAAGAGCTGACCGACAAGATGGAGCAGGGCTGTTTCGACTACATCGCCAAGATCGATGCGTATGGCGGGATGGTCGAAGCGATCGAGGCCGGCTTCCCGCAGCGCGAGATCTGGGACGCCTCGTACCAGTTCCAGCGCTCCGTCGACTCCGGCGAAAAGATCGTCGTCGGCTTGAATGCCTTCCAGCAGGAGACCGAAGATCCCTACGAGATCCTCTACATCGACGACTCGGTGGCCGGCGAGCAGGTCGAGCGACTGAACCGCGTCCGTGCCGAGCGTGATTCGGCGAAGGTTCATGACGCCTTGCAGGCGCTGCGCAACGCCGCGGCCGATCCGAACGCCAACACGATGCCGTTCATCATCGATGCCGTGAAGGTCTACGCCAGCGTCGGTGAGGTCAGCGACGCGCTGCGCGACGTCTTCGGTACGTATCAGGAACCGGCGTTGTTCTGACGCGTCAGTTCGACAGCCCGCGAAGGCGCTCGAGAATGTCGACGACGCGCGTGCGTTCCTCGCCGGGCGGAAGCTGCCGGGACGTTGCGGAGACGCTTTCGCGAATCGTGAGCCGCCCCTCCGCGTCGGCGTGGCGGAACTTCGTGGCGATCACGTAGGAGATGAGCTCGGCCTTGGCCTCGGAAAGGGCCACGAGCTCCGGAAGGTCGCGCAGCAGACGTTCGGTGGGGCGGCCCTCCAGATCTTTGACGAACGACTGCAATTCCGTGAACGTCTTCGCGTCGATCGCTTTCATTACGATCGAGGACGTGGGCACCTTCTTCTCATCCTTGTCAGTCGCCATGAGCATTCGTCTCTCCCTGCTGGTTTTCCCGAAGTGAGGTCGAAGGAGCCCGTGCAAACCTCAGGCCTCATCTAAAGATTACCATCAAGGATGGAAGGAGGGCAGTCCTCCGCCGTCACAGAGCGGTTTCGATTCGCAGGACGCCTGCGAACGCAATCGGAGCGACAATAGGCCGCGAAGTGAAATCGATCGTCATCACGGGAGCCAGCGCGGGGATCGGCGCGGCCATCGCCCGGCGCCTCGGCCGCGACGGCGGCAACAAGGTCGTCCTCGCGGCGCGCCGCGTGGAGTTGCTGCGCGAGGTCGCGGCGGAGTGTGGTCCGGACGCGATCGCCGTCGCCGCCGACGTCACTCTCCGGAACGACGTCGAACGCCTGCGTGACGAGGCCATCGCCGCGTTTGGGGGCGTCGACGTCTGGATCAACAACGCCGGGCGCGGCATCAGCCGTTCCGTCCTCGATCTGACCGACGCGGATCTCGACGAGATGATGCTCGTGAACGTGAAGTCGGCGCTTTACGGAATGCAGGCCATCGTCCCCCACTTCATCGAGCGCGGCCACGGACATCTGATCAACATCTCGTCCTTCCTCGG
>DATLWH010000164.1:0-2659 GCA_035576505.1 Thermoanaerobaculia bacterium
CCCTCGCTGGGAGGACGGCCGGATCAAGATGTTCGTCACATGGAAGCTCTTGGAGCTACGCACCCGCCACGCCGATCTCTTCCGCGACGGCAGCTACGAACCGATCGAAGCCGGCCCGAACGTCGTAGCGTTCATCCGTCGTCACAACGACGACGCGGCGCTGATCGCGGTGCCCCGCCTGATCGCCAACCTCGTAAAGCCAGGCAGGCTCCCTATCGGCGATGTATGGGGATCTGCGACTCTAAGCGCCCCCGGCGAGTGGCGAAATGTCTTCACCGGCGAGGAGCACGACGGAGACGAAATCGGCCTGAGCCGTCTCTTCGCCACGTTCCCGGCGGCGGTGCTGGAGAAGGCGTAAAATATAACCATGGCGCCGGAGACATCGACGAAGATGACGTATGAGGACTTGCTCCTCCTCCCCGAGGACGGTCTCCGCCACGAGATCATCGATGGGGAGCACTACGTGAATGCATCACCGGTCACCAGGCACCAACGTGTTTCCTACAACCTCATCCTCGAGATTGGCCTTTACCTGCGGGAACATCCGGTCGGAATCCTGTTCCATGCTCCGTTCGATGTTGTGTTTTCACGATACGACGTCGTCGAGCCCGACCTGATCTACATCAGCAACGAGCGTCGGGGGATTCTCACGGCGAAGAACATCCAGGGATCGCCGGACCTGCTCATCGAGATACTCTCGGACTCGAATCGCAAGTACGACGAAGTAACGAAGCGCGCGCTCTACGAGCGGACTGGCGTCCCCGAGTACTGGATCGTCGATCCGGTTGCTGACGCCATTCGGGTCTTCCGGCGCAACAAAGCCGGACGTTACGAACGCACCGCCGAACTTTCCAGCGGCGACATCCTCACCTCTCCCCTATTCCCGACGCTCGAGATGCACGTCGATCGCATCTTCGCCGTCTGATCGTCGCTGGCTGGACTACGCCTTCTTGATCGACAGCTTCGCCGAGTGCGGCTCGACGAGGACGCGGGCGTGGTCGGAGGCGGCGTGGCCGCGGCGTTTCTGGATGGGGAGTTTCGTGTAGACCTGCGTCGAGAGAATCGAGGCATGGCCGAGGATTTCCTGGACGTCGCGGATGTCGGCGCCGGAGGAGACCAGCATCGCCGCCATCGTGTGGCGCAGCGAGTGCGGCGTGATGTGACGCTTGATCTCGGCCAGGCGGACGTGTTTCTTGAAGATGTTTTCGATCGAGTAGATCGTCAGACGCGTTCCCGAACGGCCGACGAAAAGCGCATCCGTGTTCAGGTTGCGGTCGGCGCGCATTTCCAGATAGGTCATCAGCGAATCGATGACGACGTGCGAGGTGATCGTCACGGTGCGGCCGCGGGTGGCGCGGCCGATGATGTGGATCTGGCTGTTCTCCATACCGACGTCGGAGATGTTCAGGGCAACGAGCTCGCCGATGCGGATGCCGGTCGAAAAAAGAAGCTCGAGGATGACGTTGTCGCGCACCGCGCAGAAGTAGCGGTTGCGTCCACCGGCGGAGTGATCGCGCAATCCGGAGAGTGCGCCGATCTGATCCTTCGGCGCGGCCAGCAGCGCGCGCACCTCGCGCGAGGAGAGCACCGTCGGCACGCGGTTCTCGACCGGTTTGCGGATCTTCAGCTTGCGCGCGGGCGACTCGTTGAAGATCCCTTTCTCTTCGAGATAGCGGAAGAAGACTTTGAGTGCGGCAACCTTGCGGCGGATCGACGTATCGCGATACGGGCCGGTGCCGAGTTTGTCGAGGTATTGCTCGAGGTGGTCGGAGGTGATGTCGACCATCTGGGCGCCATCGACATGGACGTGGAACTGGCTGAGGTCGGACTGATATGCCCGAATTGTGCGGTCGGACAGATTGCGTTCCACTTGTCCATGATGCAGAAATTCGGCGATCGCCTCTTGCACGTTCATCATTATGCTCACGTCAGAATAGTTTTATTGCTGGCTGGGGGGGACTCCGGGCAGTGTAGTTGGCGGCTCTCGATTGTCAAGAATTATTTGCCCGATCGCGTTATGCTGTAAACGCATGAAGACAGCGGGGTTGACGGACAGCAGACACCCTCCTCGTAAACATGCGTTGACAGCAGCGTGAAAGGCCAAAGGCTCTTCGTTCGCCCGATCGATGCCGCGGATACCGACGCGGTCCGCGCATTCGCCGCGCAATATGGCGGCTCGCCCGACCCACGCGCCGGACTGCTCGGAAAGCTCGTGGGCGAACTGGTGTCGGTGCTGTCGATGGAGATCGAAGACGACGCCGTCCGCATCGTCGATCTCGTCGTTGCTGAAGAGTTGCGCCGCAAACGCGTCGGACGCGTCATGCTGAACGAGCTCGCGGCGCTGGCCGCAAAGCTCGAGAGAACGTGGCTCGTGGCCGACATCGCCAACCGTGCCTTCCTGGAGCGTGTAGGCTTTGTGGAAGATGGTGGCCTGATGAGGCGGAGGGTGTGATGGAAAGCAGAAGGCGGAAGACGGAAACCAGAAACCAGAAACCAGAAACCAGAAATCGGAAGCCGGACCCGCGTCTGGTTTCTAGTTTCTGGTTTCTGGTTTCTAGTTTCTGGTTTCTGGTTTTTGCAGCGTGCACCAGCCCAACCCCGACCACCGCTCCCCTCCCACCTCCGCCCGCCCCGGCCCCCGCCCCGGCTCCAGTCCCTG
>DATLWH010000165.1:0-9191 GCA_035576505.1 Thermoanaerobaculia bacterium
GACGAATCGATGCATGCGGTGGGCCGTACGCTCCGACCCCCGACCCCCGACTCCCGACCCCCGGGTCGCAGACAGTTCCTGGTTGTCGGTTGTCGCTTGTCCGAGACGAATCCATGCATGCCGCAGGCCTTACAACTCCGACCCCCGACCCCCGACTCCCGATCCCCGCCACCATTCACCACCCCGCCGGCCGGCGCGTGGCCTCGATCGGCTCCTCGCGCAGGAACAGCGCCAGCAGAAGATAGACGATCATCCCAAAGAGGCAGGTGAAGATCGTCTTGACGATCATCCCCTGCTCGAACATCTCGACCTTCTGTTTCAGAAGAATGTTCACGAGGATGTAGATCACCAGCTCGTTGACGACCACCGCGCCGACGAGGCAGGCGCCGAAGGCCATCGTGCCGCGCAGTACCAGCCGCGAGTTGATGTATGCGACCGCGTAGGCGCAGACGGTCAGGGCGAAGGCGTGCAGGCCGAACATCGCCCCCGAATAGGCATCCTGCACCAGGCCGGCGACGACGCCGGCGATGATGGCGCCGAAGACGTTGCCGCCCATCGAATAGTAGACGACGAGGATCACGTACGGATTGAAGAACGCCAGCGCATTCGGAAAGAAGCTGTCGAGCAGCGAGTGGAGAGTGAGGGCGATCAACAGCCCGACCGTGAATCGAAGCCATCTCACGGCGCGTACCTCACGACGTCATTGGGAACCTTGCGTGTGTGCAGAATGAGCACCTCTTCGAGCGAGCCGAAGTCGACCGACGGCCGCACCGTGATGGTCTTGAAGAGGTCCTGTCCCTTTTCGGCCTTGGTCACCGCGCCGACGGGAATCCCTTTCGGGTAGATGCCGTCGATCCCCGCCGTCATGACGACATCGCCCGGCTGAACGTCCGAGAGCGAGGGGATGAGGTACAGCTGCGCGCCGATGGTCCCATCGCCGCGCAGAACCCCCTGGCGGCGCGTTCGATCGACGAGAACGCCGACCGACGAGTTGCCGTCGGTGATGAGCTGGACCTTGGCCATGTCCTTTGTGGTCAGGACGACCCGGCCGATGAGGCCGTTGGCGTTGACCACGGCGTCGTTGACTTCGATGCCGCTGTTGGAGCCGCGGTCGAGGATCATCGACTTGAAGCGGCTGGAGGTGTCGAGCATCACCGGCTCGGCCATGGTCGTGGGCATGGTGAACTGCTCGGAGTAGCCCAGAAGGCTGCGCAGCCGCCGCAGATCCCCCTCCGACTGCCGGAGCCGGAGGTTCTCGGTGGTGAGTTGATTGAGCTGGCGGTGAAGCTGCAGGTTCTCGGCGACGGAGCGCCGCATGTCGAGATAGCCGTGATAGGCGTCGGACAGCGACTGGCCGACCCAGTTGACGGTCTTGGGAACGGGTGCGAAGAGGATCATCACGCTTCGCTCGAACATCGTCCGCGTCTCGCCGATGTAGCGTGTCCGCGTGCTCAGGCTCATGAGAACGAACAGCAGACCCAGGACGACGATGAGCAGCAGCGTCGGGCGCCGTGGAACGACATCAGCGGGTGCGGCCATGATTTGTGCGTCTAATCAGCAGGTTTTGAGCCAGAGGGTGTGGGTTGTGGGGAGTGGGGTGTGGGATATGTGAGTTGGCTTTCGCTCCCACCCCCCGTTTCTCCCACTCCCCACACCCCTCATTCAATCGAGATCTTCCGCAGCAGATTGAAGTCCGTCAGCATCTGCCCGGTCCCGAGAGCGACGCAGGCGAGAGGATCCTCGGCCAGCGTGACCGGCAGCCCGGTCTCTTCTCTCAGGCGTTTATCGAGGTTCTTCAGCATGGAGCCTCCGCCGGCGATGATGATGCCTTTGTCCATGATGTCGGCGGACAGCTCGGGCGGCGTGCGCTCGAGCGCTACGCGCACGGCTTCCACGATCGTGGCCACGGTCTCCGACAAAGCCTCACGGATTTCCTCGTCGCTGACGACGAGGGTCTTGGGGACGCCCTCGACCAGGTCGCGGCCCTTGATCTCCATCGTCATCTCTTCATCGAGCGGGAAGGCCGAGCCGATCTCCATCTTGATCTGTTCAGCCGTCCGTTCGCCGATGAGAAGGTTGTACTTGCGCTTGATGTATTGAATGATCGCGTCATCCATCTCGTTGCCGGCCACGCGCACGGAGCGCGAGTAGACGATGCCGGCCAGCGAGATCACGGCCACGTCGGTGGTGCCTCCGCCGATGTCGACGATCATGTTGCCGGTGGGGTCTGTGATGGGCAGCCCGGCGCCGATGGCCGCCGCCATGGCCTGTTCGATGAGGTAGACCTCGGTAGCGCCCGCGCGCAAGGCCGAGTCTTTCACGGCCCGCTTTTCGACCTGTGTGATCTCCGAGGGGACTGAGATCACGATGCGGGGCTTGACCAGGAAGCGCCGGCCGTGGGCTTTCTCGATGAAGTACTTGATCATCTTCTCCGTGACTTCGAAGTCGGCGATGACGCCATCCTTCATCGGACGGATGGCCACGATGTTGCCCGGCGTGCGGCCGAGCATTTCCTTCGCTTCCTTGCCGACCGCCTCGACGTTGTTGTTGATCTTATTGACCGCGACGATCGAGGGTTCGCGGACGACGATGCCTTTGTTCTTGGCGTAGACGAGCGTGTTCGCTGTTCCGAGATCGATGGCCAGATCGTTCGAGAACATCGAGAGCAGTGATTTGAGAGCCATGTTCTAAGAGTTGTCCTTTTGCCGACTCTTTGGGATGCCGCGCCTGCCGCGGTGCAAAAGAGCTGCCCTGAAGTTTGGGGGGTGGGGAGTGGGGTGTGGGGTGTGGGAGAACCGGCGTCACAGAAATCAATTGGCGCTCCCACACCCCACGCCCCACACCCCACACCCCACTCCCTATTCTTCCACGAGCACCGTCTCCGAAAGTGTAGTCTGTTTGCCGGCCGCGTTGATCGCTTTCACCATCACGATGTTGCGGCCGATCTTGTTGAAGCTGACCAGCTTCTTGAAGTGGCCGCTGGCATCGACGTCGGCTTCCTCATCATTGATCAGCACGGTTGCTCCCGGATCGGTGGTCCCTTCGATCATGTAGAACGGTCCGCCGATGGGATAGGGACGCTTGAGTTGCAGCACCGGCGCCGGCGACGATGAGGCGGGCGAGCCCTCATGTCCGCCGCCGTTGACGCGGAAGCGCCGGAAGGCGGAGAACGGTCCGGTCTCACCGTCCGGGCCGACCGAAGCCACCCGCCAGTAGAAGGCGCCTTCGGCCGTCACCCGTGCCGACGCTGTGGTCTTCAGCCGCTTTGAGTTGATTTCGAGCGACGTGAACAGGCGGGAACGCGAGACCTCGAGCACGTAGCCCGCCGCCGTGGGGGCGGCATCCCACGAGAACTCGACGCGCGAGTCGTTGGTGACGAGAAAGACCTGGTTGTCGGCCGGTGTCAGCAGCGCCGGCGCCATCACCAGCTTCTTGACGGGCGAGAGCGCGCCCTGAGGCGTGGCCGTGAGTTTGTCGCCGACCACGAGCTTCACGGCGGGGCCGCCGGAGGAAGCCACCACCGATGCCGATCCTTTTTCGGTCACGACAGCGGTGGACTTCTGGGCATCGACGCCGACCTGCGTGGTCGACTCGGAGTCGATCGTGATCTGGCTGCCTGGGGTGCGGACACTCGATGCGTTATCGGTCGTGGCCACCTCGACCGAGCCGATCTGCATCTGCACGGAATTGTTCTTCTTGCTTGTGGAGGGGTTGAATTGCGAGTAGATCTCGAGGAGAGCGTTGGGGCCGATGGTGTAGAGCGAACCGTTCGAGAAGATCAGTTCCGCCGAGGCTCCGCCGCCGGTCTTGACCCAATCGCCGTTGAACAGAGGAGTGCGCGTTTCGGCGGCGGTCCAGTCACTCGTCGATGACTTCTGATACTGCACGTCTCCCTCGACCGTGAGGAACTGGGCATCGTTCTCCGTTCCGCCCTTACCGCTCAAGGCTGCCCGGCTGAAGGTCTGGGACTCGACAGCGGCGCTCTCCGCGTCGGGATACTTGCCGGCGGAGAGGAGCGTACCGGCCTCGTCGAGCTTGTGCTGGGCGCGGTCGAAATCGCCGCGGTGGCTGGGAAAGTCTTTCGAAGCGGCAAGGGAGTTGAGTGCCTGCCGCGCTTCGGCGATGGCCGACTCGGCGGAGCTGCGGGGATTCCGCTTCTGGCTGCTGTAGTACCACCAGCCGCCCAGACCGAGGAGCACGAGGAGAATCACGAGGCCGATCTGCTTGAGCCGCTCGATCGAAACGAGATACCAATCGATGTCAGCGCCCGGTGCATGCTTCTTCTTCGTGGCCATCGAACGAGGGGACTTTATAGCATGGGCGCCCGGAATCGCCGCGCCTGCTAAACGCCGGCCGGTTTGCCACGAGGGGCGGGAATAGCTACACTGCCGCGTTTTTTACGGATTTTCGCGATCGCTCCGGCTCGCCGAGTCCCGCGCCGCGGTTGCCATCCAATCAAGTCAAAGACAGAGGTTCCTCCCGATGCTCAAGTTGATGCGCGATAGCTTTCAGCACCTCAAATGGATTCTGGTCGCCATTGTGGCGATCTTCATCCTCTTTATCTTCGTCGACTGGGGCGCCGGCGGCGCCGGCGGGGGAGCGGTTGATCAGCGTGCCTACGCCGCGCGCGTGAACGGCGAGACCATCTCGTACCGCGAATTCGACCGCGCTCTCTACTACACCGAGAAGAACTACGAGCAGATGTATCGTCAGCCACTCTCGCCCGAGGCCATCGCCCAGATGGGGCTTCCGAAGCAGGTGCTCGACTCGCTCGTCGATCAGCATCTCCTCCTCCAGCAGGCCAAACGCCTGCACCTGGGTGCCTCACCCGAGGAGATCCGCCAGAAGATTCTGGAGATCCCCACCCTCAACCCCGACGGCAAGTTCGTCGGCCAGGAGCTCTACACGCGCTATGTGACGGGGATGATGGGGTTCCAGTCTCCGGCGGAGTTCGAGGAAGAGCTGGCCCGCGATATCACCATCGGCAAGATGGAGAGCGCGCTCCAGAGCGCCATCGTCGTCTCGCCGAAGGCGGCCGAAGCGGAATACCGCCGCGTCAGCGAAAGCGCCAAGATCAAGTACATCCTCTACCCCGCCTCGCGTGAGGCGGCCAACATCACCGTCACGCCCGCCGAGGTGCAGCAGTACTACACGACCCATCAGGCGAAGTACACGCACGGTGAGCAGCGTGAAGCGAAGTACCTCATCGCAGACTATGCCCGGCTCCGCCTCTCGATCAATCCGAGCGATGCCGAGTTGCGCAAGGTCTACGACCAGAGGCACGAGGAGTTCAAATCTGCCGAAGGAGCCCACATCCTTCATATCCTCATCAAGGTGGAGCCGGGTTCCGCGCCCGCGGTCGACGCCGCGGCGAAAGCGAAGGCCGACAACATCGTCAAGCAGCTTCGCGCCGGTGCTGACTTTGCCAAACTGGCCCGGGAGAACTCGGGCGATCCGTCGTCGTCCGGAAAAGGCGGCGATATGGGCTGGGTCGACAAGGGAACGACGGTCGAGCCGTTCGACACCGCCGCCTTCTCGATGCCGCTCAACACGCTCAGCGATCCGATTCACTCGAAGGAATTCGGCTACCACATCATCAAGGTGCTGGAGCGCCGGCCGGCGGGCTATCGCCCGTTCGAGGAAGTGCGTCCCCGCCTCAGCGCCTTGACGGCCGATCAGCAATCGAAGGAGCGTGCGCGCGACGAGATCACACGGATCGCCGCCAGGATCAAGGAGAGCACACCCAAGACCGCCACCGAGTTTTCGGCGCTGGCCAGCGGCAATGTGACGTCGAACGACACGCAGTGGTTCGGCAAGTCCGACGCCATCCCGGGCATGGGCAACAACCCGGCCTTCACGACGTGGGCGTTCGCGGCAAAGCAGGGAGACGTGGGCGACATCATCGGCTCGCAGCGCGGTCCGATCATTCCGTTCCTTTACAGCATCCGCGCGGCCGGAGTTTCACCGCTCGAGGAAGTGAAGGCCAAAGTCGAGAACGATGCCCGCATGGAGAAGGCGCGGCAGCGCGCCCAGGAGGCGCTGGCGAAGGTTCTTCCCGCGCCGACGGTGGACGCGGCCGGTTCGAAGGTCGGTCTGACGCCGCTGGAGACGAGCATCAACCGGCAGGGGTTTGTCAGCGGATTCTCGGGCGATACCTCGGCACTGGTCGATGCGGCCATGTCCGCGCCGGTCGGTGAGGTCAAGGGGCCGGTCATGACCGGGGACGGCGCCGTCCTCTTTCAGGTCACCGAACAGAAGAAGGCCGACGCTGCCGCCATGGCGCAGAACCGCAGTCAGTACATCGAGACGCTGCGTCAGCAGGAATCGCGGAACCTGCGGGCAACGCTCCTCCAGCGGCTTCGGAAGGCAGCGACGATCGATATCAACAAGAAGCTGCTGGAACAGCAGGCGCAGCCGCAACAGACGGGCGCATGAGGGTCCGTGTCCGCGTGGCCGCGACGTTGCGCGGTGGAGACGTGACGTGACCGCGGGACTGCGAGACCACGAAGTTCCGCAACCGCGCTGGAACGAGCCCGCCATCCGGGTGCTGATGATGCCGCGCGATACGAACGCGCACGGCACCATCTTCGGCGGGGTGATTCTCAGTTACATCGACCAGGCCGGAGCGATCGAAGCGCGCCGGCAGGGCAGCCGGCTCATGCTCACCGTCTCGATGGACAAGATCGTCTTCCACCAGCCGGTCTTCGTCGGAGACCTGGTCAGCTTCTGGACGGAAACCCTGCGCATCGGTTCGACGTCGATCACGGTCAAGGTCGTCTGTGAGGCCATCCGCGGCAGCGATCCGCAGCAGAAGGTGATGGTCACGGAGGCTCAGGTGGTCTACGTGAATGTCGGCGACGACGGCAAGCCGATGCCGATCACGCGGACGTCCAACGCGCTGAGCCGCTGAGAGGGGGCGCCTCCTCAGCGAAACAGGGTTGCGTAAACGAGCGCGGCGATGAGCAGGTACTTCACGGCGTAATAGAGCCGCCGGTTCGCATTCTTGGCCCGTTCGAAAAACACCTTCAGCCTGTAGACGGATCCCGAGACTCTGTTTACCGCGCCGAGTTGCTCACCCTCGAAATTCTGCGCGGCGGTGATCCTCACGATGTGCCTGGTCACGAAACGGTTCATGGCCCGCATGATGGGGTTGCGGATGGGGCGCGCCACGTCGCAGAAAAGGATCAGGCGCGCCTCGTCGGTGTCGTTCGTGACGGAGTGGATGTACGTTTCATCGAAAACGAGATCTTCGCCGTCGCGCCATGAGTATGGCGTGCCGTCGATGTAGATCCGGCAGGCGTCGGAATTCGGTGTTCTCAAGCCAAGGTGATAGCGCAGCGAACCGGCAAAGGGATCCCGGTGCTCGCCCAGTACGCCGCGCGGCGGCAGCCGGGCGAACAACGCCGCGTTGATCGAAGGGATCGACTTCACGAGCGCAACGGCTTTCGGGGTCAGCTCCTCGGCGGACGGCAGCGGCTCGCCATACCATTTGACGTAAAAACGCGTCCATCCACGCCGGAAGAAAGCGTTGAACGCAACGTCGTTGTGCTTTGGGGCGGGACGGACGTTCCCTTGCTCTTCGAGCCGCTCCGCTTCCTCGCGGAGTGCCTGCCAGTTCTCCCGCAGAGGCGCCAGCTCGGGAAAGTCGCTGACCTTTTGAATGGGCTGACGGGGAACGGCGGAGAACATCGTCACCAGGACGTTATACGGCGCAAGGAATGTGGAGTGATCGGTCAACTGCCTCACAAACCCATGCCGCACGCGTCCCCGGAAATGGATATACAAAGCACAGCCGGCCAGTAGCGCCAGCACGACAAGCTTCGTCGCCAACCATAGCGAAAACACGGCGGATTAATGATAACTCTCCTGTGGAAGGTCACCATCGGATCATTCACCCTTTTTTCGAGCCTGGCGCATGGCATCGAGCCGTGCTTTCATCTTCGCTTCGGCCCCGATCTCCTTCGGCTCGTAGTACCTCCGGCCGGCCAGCGCTTCCGGCAGGCACTCCATGGCGGCGGTCTGATCTTCATAGTCGTGTGCGTACTGATAGCCGCGGCCGTAGCCGAGATCCTTCATCAGGCGGGTGGGGGCGTTGCGGATGTGGAGCGGGACGCCGGGGTTGTCGCCTTGCCGGACCTCGCGGACGGCTTCCCCGTAGCCGGTGTAGACGGCATTCGATTTCGGTGCGGCGGCGAGATACGTGGCCAGTTGGGCCAGCGCCACGCCGGCTTCGGGCATGCCGAGGAAGTGAACGGTTTGCTGGACGGCGATGGCGAAGACGAGCGCTTGCGGATCAGCATTGCCAATGTCCTCGGAGGCGGCGCGGACGAGGCGGCGGGCGATGTACATCGGATCTTCGCCCCCTTCCAGCATCCGGACGAGCCAGTAGACCGAGGCATCGGCGTCGCCGTTGCGGAGCGACTTATGGAGCGCCGAGATGATGTTGTAGTGCTCCTCACCGCCTTTGTCGTACATCAGAGAGCGGCGCTGCAGGATCTGCGTCACCTTCTCTTTGTCGATGGCGCCGTCTTCCTTTGTGGCGGTCTCGATGACGAGCTGCAGGGAGTTGAGCCCCTGCCGCGCGTCGCCGGCTGAGGTCGCGGCCATGAAGTCGAGAGCATCGTCGGTGACCTCGATGCCGTACTTGCGCAGCGAGGGATCCTCGACGGCGCGGCGGAGGATCGTCATCACCTGATCGCGATCGAGCGCGGGGATGACCACCACTTTTGTTCGCGACAGCAGGGCCGAGTTCACCTCGAACGAGGGGTTTTCCGTGGTGGCGCCGATGAGGACGATGTCTCCGGCTTCGACGTAGGGGAGAAAGGCGTCCTGCTGTGCTTTGTTGAAACGGTGGATCTCGTCGATGAAGACGATGGTCTTCGATCCGCGCGCCTTCCGCTCTCTGCGCGCTTCCTCCATCAGCGTCTTGATCTCCTTGATCGAGCTGCTGGTGGCGGAGAACGTGACGAACTTTGCCCGCGTCTTGTTGGCGATGATGCGGGCCAGAGTCGTTTTGCCGGAGCCGGGCGGCCCCCAGAAGATCATCGAGGGGATGCGGTCGCTCTCGATGGCGGTGCGGAGGAATCGTCCTTCGCCGAGGATCTCGTCGAGACCGACGACCTCTTCGAGGGTGCGGGGACGCACGCGTTCCGGCAGCGGTGCATCACCGCGGGCGGGGGGATCGAACGGGG
>DATLWH010000166.1:0-4825 GCA_035576505.1 Thermoanaerobaculia bacterium
CTCCGACCCCCGACCCCCGACTCCCGACCCCCGTGCACAAAGCACCCACCTACGGTACGCTCACCCCGTGGCGCTCGTCTTCGTCGCCGGCAACGCTGCCGACGTCTTCGCTCCCGAACTGGCGCGGGCCATCGACGCGGAGTTGCGGAAGCGCTTTCCGTCGTTTGCGGCCGTCGAGGTGGAGCCCTATCGCTCCGATCCTGTCGAAGCGGCCGGCTGGCCGCGGTTGCAGGCGCGCGCCATGCGGGCCATCGCGGCCCCGCACCTGGCCGGGCTCGACGCCTATCAGTCGGTCTACCTTCCGCTGCGGTTCGAACGCGTCGAGCACGTCATCATCCCGACCGTCGCCGACCCTCTGGAGACCGGAAGCCTCGACGTGCTGCTCGATGAGTTGCGGCGCTTCGCCGCGCAGGCCTCGCTGCCGACCGATGATGTCGAGCTGATGCAGCTCGCGGCGAAGTACCTCGAAGACGACGCCCTCTTCGACGCCGATCTCGACGTCCAGACGTACGTGCAACTCCTGCTGACGGCGAAACAGGCCGCGGCGCACGGCGTAGCGCTGTGGATCGCGGTGGAGTGATCTCGCGGTCTCGCGGTTGCGAGGTCTCGGAGTTGCGCTGTCTCGCGTTGAATTCGAGCAGTTGTGCAAGGACTACTTGCAGCATTGCGCGTTCAGCGCAGATCACCGCCCCGGCGGCTTCCCTCCGAACTGCCTCTTCATCAGATCGAACACCCGCAGCACCTCGGTCACGGATCGCGGCAGGTACTCCGACTTCGGAAATACCCAGCCTGTCTCGCGGTAGAGCCTCCGGGCGCGGATCCGGGCCCAGGCGAAGCGGCCGGTGCGCAGCTCGCCGGCGATCGCGGAGTAGGGGAGCAGCGAGATGCCGACACCACTGGCCACCATCGCCTTGATGATCTCCACGTTCTCGGTCTGCATCACCACGTTGACCGGGATCTGCTCCTCGAGAAAAAACTCGTCGATCACCTTGCGCGTGTTCGATCCCGACTCGAAGAGGACGAACGGATAGCGCCGGAGGTTCCTGGAATCGATCGTGCGCGTGCGCGTGAGGGGGTGGTTGCCGGACGTGACCACCACCATCTCCTCTTTCAGCACCGGCCGCACCTCCAGATCCTCGGCCACGATGGGAAGCGTGAGCAGCGCCAGGTCGATCTGACCGGTGCGCAGAAGCCGCAGCAGAGCGTCCGTCTCGCCGGTGGTGATGCGCAGGTCGACGTTTTTGTAGAGCGAATGAAACTTCCGGAGCAGCTTGGGAAGGATATAGAGCGAAACGGTCATGCCGCCGCCGAGGCTGAGCAGACCGCGCTGAAGGGCCAGGGTGTCGGAGATCTGGGAGACGGCATCCTGAATCTCGCGGTTGATGCGGTTCGCGGTGGCCAGCAGAAGCTCACCGTGCGGGGTCAGCATCACCCCTCTTCCGGTGCGGTGAAGGAGCATCGTGCCGAGCTCCTGCTCGAGAAGCTGAAGCTGACGGCTAATGGCCGACTGCGAGACGTGCAGCCTCTCCGCGGCCCGCGTAAACGAGCCCTCGTCGGTGACGGCGCGGAACATCTCCAACTGGCGGACGTCCATGACCACCGGAAATGCTATCTCGTAATTCGATAGCGCGTATCGCTTAATTGATCTGGACGCATAGCAGCCTGATCCCGATACTCCTTCGGATGTGCGGCGTCGGGTTCATCGCTGATTTGCACGGAGAGTCGCGGCGGTCGCTGCTGCCGCTGGCACTCACCGCGCTCTCGCGTCTCGCCCATCGGGGAGCGGTGGACGCCGATGGGCGGACGGGAGACGGCGCCGGCGTCATGATCGAGATCCCGCGCACGATTCTCGGCCTGGCCTCCTACCCTGAGGACGACGTCGCCGTCGGCGCCGTCTTTCTGCCACGCCAGAAAGAGGCGGCGGCCTGCGCGCGGCGGCTCCTGGCCACATCGCTGGCGGCGCACGGTCTCATGCTCATGGAGTGGCGCGCGGTACCGATCGACGAGAACGCACTCGGCGAGAAGGCGAAGAGCTGCCGCCCGGACATCTTCCAGGCCATCGTCACCCGACACTCGAGTATGAACAGTGCCGAATTCGAGCGCCGCCTCGCCGCGGCGCGAAAGGAGACCGAGCAACGTGCCATCGGCTACAGCCTCAACGACTTCTACATCGCTTCGCTCAGTCATCGGACCGTGGTTTACAAGGCGCTCGTCCGCGCGGCCGACCTGGATGCTTTTTATCCCGACCTTCGCCGCCCGGAGCTCGAGACGTCGTTCGTACTTTTTCATCAGCGCTTCAGCACGAATACGCTCCCCTCGTGGGCGATGACGCAGCCCTTCCGGCTCCTCGCGCACAACGGCGAGATCAACACGATCAGCGGCAACCGTAGCCGGCTGCGCGCCGCCGGGACGCCGCTCACCGGCGGTGTGAGCGATTCCGCCAGCCTCGACGAAGCACTCTCGCTCGAGCCGTTCAGTGCATCCGCCTGCCGCGGGCTTCTCGACGCATGGGAAGGGCCGGCGTTGATCGCCTTCAGCGACGGCCGCACCGTCGGCGCCGCGCTCGATCGCAACGGTCTCCGTCCCGCGCGCTACGTCGTCACGAAGGGCGGCCTCGTGCTAGTGGCATCGGAAGCCGGCGTTCTCGACGTCGACGAGACCGACATCCTCCACCGCGGCAGGATCGGGCCGGGCGGAATGCTCGCGGTCGATCTCCAGTCCGGCCTGCTCACCGACACAGACGCCGTCGTCGAAACGAACACGCCGCGGCGCAGGGATGTGCCGCGGTCGCCTCTCCAGAACCGGGCCGCCCCTTCCATCGAGACGTTGCGCGCCTTCGGCTACACACATGACGAGCTGCAGATGATTCTCGGGCCGATGTTCGAGACAGGGGCCGAGCCGCTGGGATCGATGGGCGACGACACACCCCTGGCCATCCTCTCCGGGCGCCCGCGGCTGCTCTTCTCCTACTTCAAACAGCGCTTTGCGCAGGTGACGAACCCTCCCATCGACCCGTTGCGCGAGTCGCTCACGATGTCCCTCGGCGATCCGCTGCTCGACCCGGAAGACGTCCATGGGACGACGCTCAGCCTGCTCTTCGAGTCTCCCTTGCCCGAAGCGCTGGAGAGGCTGCTCGGAAATGCCGTTACGGCGGTCCGCGCCGGCGCGGCCTGCCTCGTCCTGAGCGACCGCGGCGTGGACGCATCGCGCGCGGCCATCCCCTCGCTCCTCGCCGTCTCCGCGCTGCACCAGCATCTCATCCGCGAAGGGCTGCGGCTTGAGACGTCGATCATCGCCGAGACCGGCGAGGCTCGCGACGATCATCAGATCGCCGCTCTCTACGGATTCGGCGCCGACTCCGTCTGCCCCTGGCTGGCCCTGGAACTGGCCGGCTCCGGCCGCTCGCGTTATCATGAGGCGATCACAAAGGGCCTCCTCAAGATCATGTCGAAGATGGGCGTCTCGACGATGAAGGCCTACCGCGGCGCACAGCTATTTGAGGCGCTTGGCATCGCCGCCGACGTGATCGACCGCCACTTCACCGGGACGCCGTCGCCGATTGGCGGCATCGGTCTCGACGACATCGAACGCGACGTTCTGCAGCGCCATCAGGAAGCGTACGGCTCCAGCGCCGCCGCGCTGCCCGACGAAGGGATTTTCCGCTATCGCCGGCGCGGAGAAGCGCACGCCTACGCCCCGCACGTGGTCAAGGCGCTGCACAAGGCCATCGAGAGCGGGACGCCGATCGATTACAGGACGTACGCGGAGCTCGTTCATGCGCGCGATCCGATCTCACTCCGCGATCTGCTCGAGTTTCGCCCCCGTTCGCCGATTCCGATCGCCGAGGTTGAGCCAGCCGGCGCGATCGTCCGCCGATTCATGACCGCGGCCATGTCCCTCGGAGCGCTATCTCCTGAGGCGCAGGCTGTGCTGGCCGCGGCCATGAACCGTCTGGACGCTCGAAGCAACAGCGGTGAAGGCGGCGAACCGCCTGAGATGGTCGGCACGATCTCGAACAACCGGATCAAGCAGGTCGCCTCGGCGCGCTTCGGTGTCACCGCCGCCTACCTCATGGGCGCCGACGAGATTCAGATCAAGATCGCCCAGGGGTCGAAGCCTGGCGAAGGCGGCCAGTTGCCGGGATCCAAAGTCACGGCCTTCATCGCGCGCATCCGTCATGCCCAACCGGGGCAGACGTTGATCTCTCCCCCGCCGCATCACGACATCTACAGCATCGAAGACCTGGCGCAGCTCATCTACGACCTCAAGCGCGTCAATCCCACCGCCACGGTGAGCGTGAAGCTCGTCTCCTCGGCGGGGATCGGAACCATTGCCGTCGGCGTGGCCAAAGCGCACGCCGATGCCATCGAGATCAGCGGCAACGACGGAGGAACCGGCGCGTCGCCGCTCGGCTCGATCAAGAACGCCGGCACGCCCTGGGAGATCGGCCTGTCGGAAGCGCGGCAGGCACTGATGAAGGCCGGCCTCCGCGGCCGGGTACGCCTCCAGGTGAACGGCGGGCTGAAAACCGGACGCGACGTGGTGATGGCCGCGCTCCTCGGCGCGGAGGAATTCGGATTCGGAACCGCCGCACTCGTCGCGGCAGGCTGCGTGATGGCCAGGCAGTGTCATCTCAATACCTGTCCCGCCGGAATCGCCACGCAGCGCGAGGATCTTCGCGCGAAATTCAGGGGGACGCCGGAGGGCGTCGTGCACTTCTTCACCGCCGTCGCCGAGGAGGTGCGTGAGATTCTGGCCATGCTCGGCGCCCGGAGGCTCGACGACGTCATCGGCCGTACGGAATTGCTCGAGCCACGAATCCCGG
>DATLWH010000167.1:0-2924 GCA_035576505.1 Thermoanaerobaculia bacterium
CGGCTGCGCGGCTAAGGAAATACGCGCAGCCGGAAGGGTGAGTAGCTGCTAAAGTAACGTTTTTGTCACTCTTATACTTATGGACCTCTTCACGTTCGACGACGAATACGTCCGGCGTCTGCGGGAAGGCGACCGCTGGACCGAGGAGCATTTTAGCTCGTATTTCCAGCAGATTCTGCTGATCAAGCTCCGCAGGCGACTGCCGTCACTGGATGCCATCGATGACGTCCGGCAGACGACCTTTGTCCGCTTTTTCGAAAAGTTACACTCGCCGGACGGCGGGATTCGCGACGGCCGGCGTCTCGGCGCTTACGTCAACTCCATCTGCACCAACGTCCTGTTCGAGTGGTACCGGAAGGCGAATCGCACCGAGCCACTGACCGACGAGCATCTCGACATCGTCACGCTGGAGGATGTCGTCACCGCGCTGCTCAACGCCGAAGAGACCGAGCACGTCCGCACCGTGATCGCCGATCTGCCGAAGCGCGACGCGTTGATTCTCCGAGCCCATTTCTTCGAGCAACGCCGTCCCGACGATCTCAGCCGTGAGTTGAGAATCAAGCCCGGCTATCTGCGCGTGCTGCTTCATCGGGCAAAGGATAAGTTCCGAAAGAGCTGGCGCCGAAACGTGACTCGGATGCACCCCGATGAAACGGATGACGACCATCCGTCACTACCTGACTGAGAAGGGTTAAAGAGACGGGCACATGGAACAGCACGACGAAGTAGAACTGAAGTTCGCCGAGGAGCATCGCGCAGCAGTGGAATCGATGGCCGCGGAGCGTTATGTCCTCGGCGAAATGGAGCCGGCCGAGCGCGATGCGTTCGAGGATCATTTTTTCGATTGCATCGAGTGCTCGAGCGACGTTCGCGACGAGACAAAGATTGGGGCTGGAGCGGCTACTGAAGAAGCATTGCAGGCCGCGCCGCGAGCTGGACGGTTCAGCGGGTGGGCGATTGCGGCTTCGGTGCTCTTGGTGTCGTTGGGAGCGGAAAACGGTGTCCTGATGAAGCGGGGAGCGTTCACTCGGAAACCGCCGGCGCAGTCCGAGCCGGCAGGATCGATTGGTCATCTGGTACGGATTGACGCGGACCGGGCGACCGCCGAAGTGATCACCATTCACCCTGCTGAGTCTTTGGTCCTCAATGGCCAGATACCGCCGGAGAATGCTCATCAGCCCGTTTACATCTTCGCCGTGCGCGATGACGCGCACCACACACGCGAGCTGGCCCGCTTTTCAGAGCTGGATACGACCGTCCCAGTTCTCATACCGATCCGTCCTGGTTTTCTCACCAGTGGCAACTACACGCTCCTGCTCCGAGGTGGCGAGCGCGAAGTCGCCTTGTCAACATTCACTTTGGAGGTCAGGTAACCCGTAGTCAGAGAGAAGAGGAGGCAGTCATGTCGTTCGTTTATCACGCCAACGCGTTGGCATTCGGAGGAGTAAACAACAAGCCGTGCTGCGACGTCATCCCGAGCCAGGCGTCAGTCGTGCTCGCGCCCAGCGGCGGGGAAGGGTCGCAAACGGTCCGCAATTTCAACTACAAAGGGATCATCTCCTTCGACGAGGCATCGGTCTACGTCGGCGGCAGCCAGAAGGGTTGTTTCCGGAACACCGTGTCCACGGCGATGATTCGCAATCTGAACCTGATGAATGTGGTTCACATCGAATTGCTGTGCGTGCGCGTGACATCCGAGCATGTGGCTGTCGACGACAAACCGCAGTCTGAATGCGGCGATCCGGCGTTCACATTCGAGGGCTCGATCATCGATAACGTCAGGATCGCCGGCCGCCGCGTCAACGTGACGCTTGACACCGGCATCTTCTCCCGCTATCCGACACACACCGAGTTCGTCAACGCTTTTAGTGGTGATGCCGTCGAGGAGGACAAGTTACTCGGAATACAGACCCAGAGCGTTGCGTCGCAAGGCCGCCTCTCGACCCGCTACGGCAAGCGCTTCTGCTGGTCCTCGGATCGAAGCCGCGATGGCGCTCCTTCGAAGAATGGCGTCATCCGCGCCTCGCTTGTCGCGGACATCGACATCCCTGAAAATGCCGATGAGGACTTTGACAATGAAGACACCCGTCGCAAGAATGACAGGACCCAGCCCGTTCGCCGAAACGGCTATGTCGTGCGCATCGCCGATTTCGGCACCCTGGCGCTCGGCGAGGTGATCCTCAAGGAGAACCAGCGGACCGTCAATATGCTTCGCTACACGCTCGGATCGCCGAATGATGGCTCGGGCACGGTTTGCTCGGGTACGACCAATGGAACGGATATGTATCCCTGACCGGCGGTTTGCGATCGTAATACTGGCGCTGGTGTTCACCAGCGCCAGTGCGATTTCGCCCGAGCATGAGGCATATCGCAAGGCGGCAACGCTGTGTGATCACGGCGATTGGCGTGCCGCCAAGCCCTTCCTTCAAAGCGCGCTTGCCCAATTCGGCGCCAACGATAGCGATGACGTCTGGGAGATGCGTCTGCTGCTTGGCGATACGCTGACCGCTCTTTCGAAGTATCCGGCGGCAGAGGATGTCCTCGCTCCCGAGCCTCCGCTACGTCTGGCGAAGAGCGGAATCGCCGTTCGCCGGCTGCTGGAGCAGGCGGTTCTTCAATATCGGCTACAGAGAGTTCCTGACTCCATCCGTCTCTTACGAAAGGCCGAAGCCGTCGCGCGTGCGCATCAACCGCGGTTGCTTGCCGACGTCTTCGGTCGTTGGGCTGTGATCGAAACAGCGCTACACGACTATTCGGCTGCCGAACGCTATGCGCGTAACTCCATCCGCAGAGCGCAATCGGACAACGACCGCATACTGGAAATCAACGCTCTCGGGACGTTGGCACGACTGCGTACATTTCAAGGGCACTACGACGAAGCTGTCGATCTCAACCGCCGTGCTCTGAGGCTCGCAAACGCCGCG
>DATLWH010000168.1:0-5879 GCA_035576505.1 Thermoanaerobaculia bacterium
GGAGCGGGCATGGTCACGATGCTCCGACCCCCGACCCCCGACTCCCGACCCCCGAATCAATCACCTTCGCGCTACTGCTCGCCGGCTCCCCCCTGGCGATCTACTACAGCCGCGAGGCGCGTCCGTATGCGCTGCTGATGCTGCTGACGACGGCGATGATGGCGACGCTGCTTGGCGCGGTCTCGTGGTCGCGCCGTGGCGCGGTCTCGGAGGGGGCAGACACGGCGCAACCGCCAAACCTCGCAATCGAGAGACTGCTCATCGTCGTCCCGCTGCTCGCCCTCTACGCGACCTCCGGCGCCGCGCCGCTCCTTGTGGGCACCGCACTCACGGCCGGCATCGCCTTCCTCTTCGATCGACGTCGACTCTTCGCGATCTACGCCATCGCTGCCCTCCTTGCGGCGGCGCTCGTTCCGATGCTCTATCGACGCATACCTGGCAGCGCCGCGGCGGCGGGGTTCCGTCCGTTGAGCGCGCGATTCTTCCAACGTCTTCTGCAATCGTTCTCCGTCGGCGCGGTCGATGCAACGACGATTCACCGCGCCGCATATGTGGTCGCGGCGCTGGCAGTCATCGGCGCGGTCGCGCTCGTTCACCGCGACCGCGTGCGCGGCGTGATCGTCGTCGGCATGGCCGTTCTTCCCCTGGCCGTCAGCGTCGCCGCGTTGTGGCGGCTGCGGCACTGGTACGCGGTGCGTTACGTCGCCACCGCGCTTCCCGCGTATCTCCTTCTCGTAGCGATCGGAATCACGGCTCTGTTGCGTCTCGTGTTGCGGGGGAGAGCGGCCATTGCCGTGCCGGTCGTCGCTCTGATCGCCGCCGGTTTCATCGTGCGCGAAGGGTGGTCGTCCGCGCGGACGGAGCCGTACCGCAAGCTGAACTGGCGCGTGATCGCCGCGACGATCCACGAACATGCCCACGCGCGCGACGCCGTGGTGACGACAAACGACTGGTCGTACGTCTGCCTCAATTTCTATCTGAGACAACTCCCTCCGCGCGTGCGGCTCATCAGCGCAGGGGAATCATCCGCGCGCGCGGCCAGCGTCGTGGCGCACAACGAGCCGGTGTGGATCGTCAGCGCCGGCTTCCACCGGCTGGGCGACATCGGCGACTGGAGTTGCCAGTACCCGGTCGTCCTGGCCAGTCCGCTGGAATCGTTCCACCTGCACTACGCGTCCGGCATCCGCCATCTGTTGCTCAACCGCCTCACCGCCGCCGATACACGCGCCCTCGTGGCCCGATATCCGTCGCACGTGCTGCACATGGGATCCGAGAGCGATTTCTTCCTGGGCGGCGGCTGGTACGGCCCGGAAGGAACGGGCGGCGATCTCTCGCGTTGGACCGGCCCGGAGCCGGTCTCGGCGATGCTCATCGCCTCGTCTGCCGCCGATCACCGGCTGCTGCTGCGGATGATGCCGTTCGATTACCGCGGCGCCCCGCCGCAGATCGCCATGATCTCCCTGAATGCCGCGCCGGTCGCCCGCGTCGCAATGGCGCCGGGCTGGAAGGACTACACGTTTGACGTTCCTCACGGGCAGTGGCACGACGGCATCAACTATCTGACGGTTTCCTTCTCCCGCGCGGCCGCGCCGGCATCGCTCGATCCCGCGTCGCTCGATCACCGTCTCCTCGCTGGACGGTTCAACCTGATCGCGGTAACTCCGCTCACGGCGGCGAGGCTCTCCGACTCGCTGCCCGAGCTGACGCGCGCCTTTCGCATCAACGAGGCGGGCCCCGATCTGCTCGACGAAAATGCCTGGTGGCGAGGCCGGACGAAGAAGGCCGCGATCGCCGCCCCCGCCCTGCTCGCGCGCATCGGCGTCGATCCTTCCCGGCGCGTCGCGGTCGACGATATCGCTGAAACGGTGGCCTACGATTCCGACTGCCTCAATGACAGCGACTTCCTCCACATCGCCTATGCCACGATCCTTGGACGTTCCATCGACCCCGGCGGCGAGCGCTATTTCACCGACGCCCTGAAGAAGAAAGAGACGCGGGTGGGGGTGGTGCGGGCCCTGGTGGAGTCGGAGGAGTTCAGGAAGCAGTGAGTTGCAGAGTTGCAGGGTGGCTGGGTGGGGAAGGCGCAAAGCCGCAAGCCTTCCGGCATCACGACCGTAACGTATGTCAGACTTCCCCACGAATGCCCGAAGTCCTCTATGTCTACGCCATCGGACGCGCAGGCCATGCGCTGCCGGAGCGGGTCGAAGCGATTGACGGGTCGGATCGGCTCGATCTGGTCGCGGTCGGGGAGTTGTCGGCCTTCGTCACTCCTGTCGATGACGTCGACTTCTCGCAGGGGGTGATCGACGCGCGGGCAAAGGACGTCGAGTGGCTGGGGTCGATCGGCTTCCGACATCAAAGTGTGATGAACGCGCTGATGCACGGAGGCACGATCATCCCGCTGCGCGCGTTCACGCTCTTCGCCTCGGAGGAGAGCCTGCGACGGCATCTCGAAGCAGAGAGCGCTCGGCTGACGAAGATGCTGGACCGGCTCGACGGCAAGCAGGAGTGGACGCTGCGCATCGAATTCGACCCGGATCTCTGGAGCGAGGCGTTGTTGCGGCGCGTCGACAGCCTTCGCGCGCTTTCTGACGAGATCGCCGGCGCCCCGGCCGGCAAAGCGTTCCTGCTGCGGAAGAAGCTCGACGAGGAGAAGAAGCGCGCCTCGCGCGAGGCCGAGCAGCAGGTCATGTCCGAGGTCGAGCGCGATGTGCTGGCAACTCTGGCCTGTGATGCGGTCGCTGAAACACGTCAGCAGCGTTCCGGCGCATTCCCGCAGATCAACGTGCTGATCGAGCGCGACGAAGAAGCGCGGCTCGAGGAGCTCCGCGACGAGTTGACCCGCCGCTACGCCGGGGAAGGCGTAACCCTTGCGTTGACCGGGCCGTGGCCGCCGTATACGTTTGTGGGAAAGGAAGAGGAGAAGGATGAAGGATGACGGATGAAGGAGATGAGTCGATGTCCAGTTTCTCTCTTCATCCTTCATCCTTCCGCCTTCATCCTTTAAATCGCGCAATGTCCGACCAAACGGAAGAACTGAGCATCCTGGAAACGCTTGACCACCTGCTCGACCGCGGCGTGGTGATCGCGGGAGAGGCGGTCGTTTCGATCGGCGACGTCGATCTCCTCTACCTGGGCTTGAACATCGTCCTTGCCAACGTCGACGCCATCATCCGAACCTCGCAGCCGAAGCAGCTCAAATGAAGCACGTCGTGATCGGCGCGCATCTGGAAAAAGGCGACATCGAGCCGCTGGCCGAGGCGATTCCCGTATCCGATCTCTGGCTCAGCGGGATGTCGGTCGAGGATGATCAGCCGCTCGGCGACCGCGAGCTGCTGTTGCGCGTGGGGCAGACGCGGGCGGCCCTGCTCGAACGAGGCACGTTCATCGCTATCCGCTACGGCTTTACTGCTCACGGGCAGAGTGACGCCGCGGTCAAGTGCGCGGCGCACATCGAGCGGTGGCGGCGCCTTCTTCACGAGTATCAAGACTACGTGGAGATGACGCTCAAAGTGGCTGCCGCCGCACCGCGGGAACGGCCTGACCGGCACGACTTCGTTTCCGGGGCCGCATACATCCGCGCACTGCACGACGCCACACGTGCCGCCGAGGTCGAGCCGGAGTTTCGCCGGGCCATCGATGCGACGCTCGCGCCGCTGGCGGTCAAACATCGCTGGTCGAATCGAGATGCCGCATCGCTCGAGTTTGCGGCGCTCGTGATGCGCCAGTCGGTTGCCGCGGTCAACGACGCCGGAGCGGCGTTGAAACGCGACTTCGCATCCGTCCCGTTTCTCCTGTCCGGCCCGTGGCCGCTGGAGGTCTTCGCTGATGATCACGAATGACGAAGAGCGGCTGCGCGCATCGCTCACCTTCACCGAATCGACGATTCCTGACCGCATCGCCGCCGACTCCGACATCGTGGAGAACGGGCTGGCCAAGCTCGTGCTGTCGATCATCGAGCTGGTGCGGCGGCTGCTCGAGAAGCAGGCCCTGCGCCGCATGGATGCGGGCAGTCTCACCGACGAGGAGATCGAGCGCGTCGGCTCGGCGCTGATGAAGCTCGAGGAGAAGATGGCCGAGATGAAGCAGATCTTCGGACTGGCGGATGACGATCTGAATCTGCAGTTGGGGCCGGTGAGGACGCTGGACTAGAGGAAGGCGGAAGGCAGAAGGCAGAAGGATGAGGGAGGCATGCTTCTGCCTTCATCCTTCTGATTTCAAAACTACTTCCTCTTCAGCGGCGGCTCGAGATCGACGAGGTTCAGAGCGTACTCCTTTGACACCTCGTCGTAGACGCCCAAGGCGACGCGCAGGTATGGCGTGGCGGAGGAGACGTTGAACTGGTAGGTGAAGTGACTCAGCTTCGCTTTCTCCAGGTCCGCCGCTGCGATCGAGAACTGCTTTGTCTCGTGGTGTGTGGCGCTCAAGCCTCCGAAGGTCGAACCCGAGGCCGTGTAGACCGTGAATGCTCCGGCAGAGGCATTCCCCTCGACCGGCAGCATCGTAAGCGAGGAGATCGGCACCTCGATGGTGATCGGAATCAGGTAGTGCTTCTTTTCATCGAGCGTTGGTGTGGCCAGTCTGATCTTCACATCGAACAACGACGGTGGCGCATTGCCGAAGAGTGTGGCGATGACGCGATCTTCCATCTTCGTCGAGTCCGTTTTCGGCAGGAACTGTTTGCGCGCACGAACTCTCAACTTGGGGTCTTTGACCTTGACCTCGATTTTGCGTGAGGCCGTCTTCCCCTGCGTGGCGCTGTAGGCGAGCGAGTAGTAGGACTCGAAGTCGTCGACGACTCGCGGGAGGAGGTCGGTCACGTCCTGGCTCCCCCAGGCCGCCATCCCTCCCGTTTGCTGTGCGACGTATTCGAGCATCGGCGTTTCGTTGTTGAGAACCTGGTAGTCGTAGCTGAGCGATTTGTTCTGCCTTGCGCGGAGCTCCGACGTTCCGGCGGTGCTTGACCCGAGGCCCTCGGCGTAGATGGGATAGACCGTAAAACCGTTCGCGTTGGCCGTTTCGATCAGCGACCGGATGAGCGGTTTGCCGTCGAATTCACGGCGGAAATCGGAAGGGAGGACGCTCGCCCCGGCGATGTACAGTGCCTCCGCTCCGGCGTACTCGGAGAGGCGATGGGTGGCCAGAAGAAGGATTTTCTTCCCTTCCACGGCTCCCACCGAGCGCATGAGTGCGTTGAGCGTATCCACCTTTCGCTGTTCATCATTGAGGAAGGTCGTGGCCGTCATACGGGAGTTCTCTTCAATGTAGAAATCGAGGCCTGACTCGCGGGGAATTTCGGGCCTGCCGCTCCGCCCGCGATTCACCTCACCTGCCTCCTGTTCGAACGTAGTAATCGAATCGACCTCGCGCTCCAGATCGCTCATCGGATCCAGGCTCACGGTCGTTGTCCGCTCCGCGACCGTCTCGATCGCTTTGTCGATCCTGCCGAGATCGTCGGTGAAACCGAGCAGGGTGCCGAGAAGCCCGCGATTCCATGTAGCGACCATGACGCGGTCGCCCGGCCGGACGGATTGGTGCAACAGCTTCTTCAGGGCGGCGAATATCGGATCGCTGCGGAACGCGGGGAGCTGAAAGCGTTCGACGAAGACAATGATGGTCCTTCGCTGTGGTGGCGATGCCTGCAGCGCGGGCCGTGGGACGGTGGCGATGGCTGACGGCGTAGCGACACCGGCCGATGTCGCCTCGCGCTCGCTCGCGTACTCGGCGAAGTTCGTGATCGGTTGCCGGACTCCGTTCTCGTAGATCTCGAAGTCTTCTTTGCGCAGTCCGTGAATGCGTTGCCCCTGCTTGTCGGTGACGACCGTGTCGACGTTGACGATGGAAACCTCGATGGTCTCGCCGGCGTGTGGGATAGGCGG
>DATLWH010000169.1:0-4332 GCA_035576505.1 Thermoanaerobaculia bacterium
TGCAGAACAAGCTGGCCTGGATGATCACCGAGATCACCAAGGGCCAGCTCCTTGCGCTGCAGATGGGACGCCTCAAGGACCGGGGAACGCTCGAGCCGCGTCACGTCTCGATGGGCAAGATGAACAACGTGAACATCGCCCTCGAGTCGGCCCGCTCCGCGCGCGACATCCTCGGCGCGAACGGCATCAGCGACGAGTACCCGGTCATCCGCCACATGCTCAACCTCGAGTCGGTGAAGACCTACGAGGGAACTCACGACATCCACAATCTGATCATCGGCGAGGCCGTGACCGGCATTCCGGCCTACAACCCGCCGATGTCGGCCAAGGACGAGCGCGCCGCAACGGCGCGGCGGGAAGCCGAAGCGACGGCGAAGTGATTACGTGGTCGGCGCTGTCTCGCGGTTGCGGGGTCTCGCGGTTTCTGCGTTGCTAAGTTGCTGGGTTGGTCATCGGTCAGCTGCCGGTCTTGACACCAGGAAACTCAGCAACCCAGCAACCGCGAGACCCCGAAACCACGCCACGTAGCGCCGGCGACCTAGCCGGCGCTACGTGGCAGACATTACGGCTGATACTCCGCGGCGGAGATGAAGCGTCCGTCATTCGTGCTGTTGTCGACCACGACCGCGTAGCAGACCGCCGAGCCGGACGGGTCGAACTGAACGATTCCTCCGCTCACGACCGTGTTCACCGCCGTCTGACCCCAGCCGTTCGCGGCGAGAGTCAGGGTCACGGATCCGAGCGTGAGCTTCCCGGTGTTGTCGAGGATCGTGGCTTTCACGCTGTTGGCGGACCCCGACTGGTCAAAGCACCCGACGTTCGTGCGCGAGCTCGAGTCCACCGTGATGCCGGGGGCGAAGGAGCGGGAGCTCGAACCGGCGAACTCGAGCACCGGAATCGAGGTGCTGAACCGCGTGCCGGCAGTCCGAACCTCGGTACTGAGGATGAAGCGGTTGTTGCGCGTTCCGCCGGTCGAGTCGGGGCTCACGAATGTCACCGCCCCACCGCCCGAGAATCCGTTGAAGACAGCGTCGAGGAAGTTCGTGTACGTCTTCAGCTCGCCCGCGGCCAGCGGAATCTGTGCCGTGTGTTTCGTGCCCGAGACATCGTAGAGCGTCGCCGTGACCGAATAGGCCGACGAGGTCGGGTTGAAGATCGCCAGATACGATTGGAACGTGCCGCCCTCCCCTGGAACATTGGCCATGACAGGGACGGTCTGGCTGTCGGAAGCAAAGCTCAGCTCCCGAACATGCTGCGAAAAGGCGGACGTCGTGATGACGAAGGCCAGAGTAACTCCCATGAGAGCAATCAGTCTTCTCATGCTTTCAATCTCCTATAGTTGTCTGGAAGCGGTCCATGTCATTGGCAAGGCTGCGTCATCGTTGGGTCGGGGATCGTCGGTAAACTCACGGCGTTGATTCCGCCGTGTCCCTGGAGCAGGCCCTGATGCGGAGGAGCGAGGAAGGGGAACCTCGGCAGAAAGTCTTTGTCGTTCGTCTCCACGCCCTTGGCCAGTCCGGCGCCCGGATCACCGGCCACGATCAGGCTGATCAGGACCGTATTCACGTTCACCTGGTGACGGTTGGGCGTCGTGCCTCCGCCGAGGCGGCGGCCGTTGGGAAACGCGGAATCGATCGCCGCATCGAGTGTGATGACGTCGCCCGTGGAGCCATCGGCAATCGGGATCGGACGGCCCAGATTGATGGCGTTGATGATGTCCAGGCGCGGGCCCTTGAGAGAGGTCACGGCGGAGGCAGGCAGACCCAGCGCCTTGTACACACCGAGGGCCTCCGCGTCGCGCACAAGGACCGGATAGAGGATGTCCGCACCAAAACGGGTCACGTCCTTCATCGGATCGGTATGCAGATAAAGCGTCTGCCGTTGCGTGCCGACCAGCCCGGCATTGAAGAGAGGAAGTGCATTGCGGCCTACCTGCACGTAATTGCCGGATCCACGAAGGCCGGTGATGATATTGCTCGTATCGACCGTCTGGGTGCCCTGGCGGCTGATGCTGACCCATATGCGCAACAGGCTGTCGGTCGAATTGGCGTTGAGAACACCATTGTGCGGGATTCCATTGGGGAAGAGGTCAGACGTCGGGACCTCGAGCGCGATGGAGGAGACGTTGAAACCGGCGAAAACGTCTTCAATTGGCGTGCTCCGCGCTCCCGGAATTCCTCCCAGATCACCTTTGCCCAGGTTGACCAGGTCGAAAATCCCCTTCTCGTCGAGTTGGTAGGGGTCGTCGAAATCGCCGGCGATGATCCTCGCGCCGCCGGCCAGTGTCTGGATGAAGCTATCGATGAACGTCTGGTCGTAAAGGCCGTGATCCCGGCTCGTCGGATCGCCCGAATCGTAGCCCTTGAACGCGCCGAGTCCGTAGATGAGCCGGTCGGTCTGCGGGCCGTTGTTGTTCGGGAGGACCTTGAGATTCTCACCCAGAACCACTGGGTTGGGGCTTCCGGGAGCCATGATCCGTGTGACGGTCATGGTCTCCGTGCCGCCGGTGAGCTGCCAGAGCAGCTCATTGCCGCCGCCGAGCGCATCCGTGGGGCCGGGAGCCGGGGCGGGCGTGAGCGTGTTCTTGAATTCGACGCGGTATACCGCCTCATCCTTCAGGCTCGTTCCCTTGCCTATGTGGAACTCATAGCGGTAACCATTACAGGCACGAAAGCCCTGATTGCCCTGGCCCGGCTCGTGGAGCGGGTTGTAATCCATGATCAGGTAGAGCTTGTCGTGCGTTCCGTTCGACACCCAGGCAAAGGTGTCTGTGTTATCAGCGCAGGGCTCATTGAGAATGGCCAGCGCTTCCCGGTGACTGGAGGCCTGAGCCTGCGGAATGAGAATGACGAGCGCCACCAGGAGTGCGCCGGCCAGACGATATCGGGTAGAGAATCTCATCGTTTCTCCTTTGTTCGTACAGCGTAAAGACTGCCTTGTTTTCCGTACATTTCGATGTACGTTGCGACCGTGAGAACGGTCGTATTCATTGGACAAAGAACACGCGCTGGATGGACCAGTAGAGGCCGATGGCCGCAATGATGAGAGACCCCGGGATGACGATGCGGCGCCGGTACCACGGCTTCCGCCGGAAAGGGAGGCCAAAGGCGAGAAACGCCGCAAGGATGACCGTGAGCTGCCCGCACTCGACTCCGAGGTTGAAAGAGAGCAGCGCGGGAACGAACTCCGAGCGCGGCAGACCGATCTCCGTCAGAACCCCGGCGAAACCCATCCCGTGGAGCAGCCCGAAACAGAAGACGACGACGGGCCGCCATGCATGGAGCCTCGACGTAAAGACGTTCTCCACCGCGACATAGACAATCGACAGCGCGATGAGGGGCTCCACGACGCGCGGAGAGAGCGAGACAACCCCGTAGACCGTGAGCGCCAGAGTGATGGTGTGGGCCAGCGTGAAGGCCGATACCTGCCACAGCACCGGCTTGAGGTCGACGGCGAGGAGAAAGATCCCCAGCACAAAAAGCACGTGGTCGAGCCCTCGGGGCAGGATGTGCGTGTATCCCAGCCGGAGGTACAGCTTCACGATCTGCCACCGCGTCAGCGGCACGACCGCCCGATCGAGCGGGTACGGCGGGGAGGTCTTTCCTCCATCCACCCACTGCGTCTCCGTGCCGTCGCGTCCCTCGCTGCGCAGTTTCAGCACGAAGTAACCGAGAATGGCGTTGTCCGCGAAGGTGAACCGGGAGACTTCGGAAGGGGTACGGCCTGTCAATCGCAGGCGGGTCACGTTCGGCTTGCCTTCGACCTTCGTCACCTCGGGTTTTCCATGTCCGGCCGGCTTGCCGTCGAAGGAGAGAACCGCCGAGCTCTCGATCCCTCGCAGAAAGACGTCCGGCGAGGTGGCCGCCCCCGAGACCTGCAGCGGTAGGTGCTCGCGGTCGACAAGGAGGTCGACGACGTACGTCCCGTCTTTCTGAAATGTCGCCTCGACCTGAATCAGCCCCAGCTCATGAGCGAAGAGCGGCAGACAAACGCCTGCCGCCAGGAAAAGCACCGCCAGGAGCCGCCGCGCAATCACTTCACGCTTCCGGCAAGGTCAAACGTGATGGAGGCCCACCAGCTCTCCCAGTCGACACCTGAGTCCGCCGGCGCAGCTTCCATGTGAACAGCCTTGATCAGCCAGAAACCGGCGTGCGCGAGCCGGAGCGTCACGCGGCCCTTTGCGTCCGTACGGGCGCGCACCGCCTTGTCAGGATCGTCCTTGCTCATGGCCACGACGAGGATGTTCGCGATCGGCTTGCCGCGGAACAGGAGGGACAGGGGCAACTCTCCACCAGCCAGGATCGCATACGGGTTCTTGCGCGGCACGAGCTC
>DATLWH010000170.1:0-6330 GCA_035576505.1 Thermoanaerobaculia bacterium
GCCGGCATTCGGGACGGCGAGTGCCGGCATCGGGACGGCGGGTGCCGGCATCGGGACGGCGAGTGCCGGCATCGGGACGGCGAGTGCCGGCATTCGGTACGGCGAGTGCCGGCATCGGGACGGCGAGTGCCGGCATCGGTACGGCGAGTGCCGGCATCGGTACGGCAGGTGCCGGCATCGGTACTGCAAGTGCCCGGCATTGAGACGGCGTGGCGCGGCATCGAGCGGGCGTGGAGAGCCGGCCTTCGCGCACGGTAGGCCGGTCGTTTTTCTCTCGGCCTGACATGGGCGAGAGCGCTATTCGTCCCCCGTTCGCAGAGTGGCGCTCCAATCCCCCTCGCGATCGCGCGTCACTTCGACCTGCCATGGCTGACAGCAGACCGGGCAGTCCTGCACGTACGACTGCCGGCTGCCGCCGCTGCCGTCGATGTCGAGGTCGGCCTCCTCGCCGCAGTAGGGGCAGTTCAGTGGGATCGATTCGGTCATGTCAGATCAGCCCGCGGTGATGCGCGTACGGGATCGCGGTGAGGATTACTCCGGCGATGAAGACGAGAAGGGCGTTCGAGAAGAGGTAGGGGTAGACGATGAGGATCGCTCCGACGATGAGGTGAATGGGACTCGACACGCGTTTGCCGTAGATCAGATAGACGGTGCCGATCGATCCGAAGAGCAGGTTGAGGAAGAGGGTCATGTCGGTTGCGGCAGAGAGCCATTGTAAGCGGTGCTCTTGACGGCGCCTCGGCACGGACGTACGGTCCGAGGATGAATTCGAGAATCTGCGCGCTCCTTGTGGCTTCCGTCGTTTTCACGTTGCCTGTTCTCGCCGGCGAGGCCTCAGGCCAATTCACGGCCGGGACGCGGCCGCCCATCCGGCCGACGTACGCGGCGGCATACGAGACCCCGGATCAGCGCAACGCCAGGAAGATGATCATCGAAGTCGTTCTCTCGGAGGCGCCGATCGATGTCGCCGCGGCGGTGGCGGAACTCGACCCGCACACGAACGTGATCAACCAGAGCGCGCTTCGCGATCACAACTACGTCCTGCTGTGGATCCGTCCGGACAACGACATCAGCATGAACGCCACCTACTCCGAGACGATGACGCAATTCGTGGAGATGACCGGAGAGCGGATGAAGGCGGAGATGACGGCGAACACGCCGGACAAAGTGGCTGGACGCATCATCTCGCCGCAAGCACTGAAAGCGATGGATGGCTCTCTCTACGCCATCGACCTCACCTTCGGGACCGCGGTCACGCGTCCGCCCGCCGGAACAAAACTTCCCGCGGACGGCGGCGAGCCGGGGAAGGCTTACAAAGCGCTTCATGAGGCGATGGCGAAGAAGAGCTGGGAGGGCATCAGCAGGAACGTCACGGCCAAGAACCTCGAGTCCTTCAACGAGTCCTACCGCAGCGCGAAAGAGAACCTCGACGACGCACTGCAGACGCTGGGCATGTGGCTGCCGAAGAAACCGGGAAAGATCACCGGTGGCGAGTTGCGCGGCGAGAGCGCGGTTCTGCATGTCGAAGCCGAGCTGTTCGAAGGGCAGAACGGACTCTTCCTCATCCGGATGGTCAAGGAAGGGCCGCGCTGGGTTTTCGACCGGGCCACGAAGGCGGGGTTGATCGATTAGTGAAGTGTCGGGTCAGTGCTCACGCACTGGCCGAGCCAGCCGCCAAGGACCCTTCGCTTCGCTCAGGGCGGGCGCCAGCTCTCCTGCCGCGATAGCGGCAAAAGACGATAGCCAGGGGTGCGAGCGCTTTTTGCGAGCAACCCCTGGCACGAGGTCCCATTGATGTGTGCCGCGTCAGCGGCACTGGAGCCGCAGTTGTTCGATGACGCTCCAGTGCCGCTGACGCGGCACAACATGGGTTGACCTCAACAACCAGGGGTGCTCGCAAAAAGCGCTCGCACCCCTGGCTATCCTCCTTGGGCCGCTATCGCGGCTTACGCGGCGCTCAAACGCGCGTGAGAAAATGCGGAACGTCGGCGTCCCGCAGACTAGCTCGCCGGCGCTCACGCACTACGATCACGAACAGTGCTCGCGCACTGGGCTACGTAGATGACGCCGCTCCGCGGCTGATATGACGGCGGCTTCGCATAATCCGCTGCTCCGACCACCCTCCGCTGGCAACCCTCTCTCACGGCCTGAGCTCAACCCCACCGTCACTCTCGATTATCCAGCCGTACCTTCGATATACGCCATCGGGATCGTCAGCCGCAGTTCGCCGTTTTCCGTTGCCAGTTCGTTCAGCCTGTCGCGCAGGCGCGTGAACACCGCCTGCTCATTGCCCGCGGCCACGTTCTTCCAGCCGTCGAGGAAGCCGAGCTTGATGAAATGGTGGTTGAAGAGGGCCGTGCCGTCGGCGAAGCGCATGACCCCTTCGCGCTCGACGACGCGGGTCACGGTGAAGCCGCCGCTCTCCAGCAGCTCGCGCACGTTGGCGACCGTGGCGCGGTGTTCGACGTGCGCGCGCAGGCGTTGCAACGCGGCGGCGTCGTCCCGCAAGACGTCCTCGAAGACGGCGTAGAGCTCTCGCATGTGTCCCTGCAGATTGGTGGTCAGGGCGAGCGTGGCGCCCTTGCGGGCCACACGCCGGCACTCGCGGATGGCGGCGGCGCGGTCTTCGAAGTTGTTCACGCCGAGGTTCGAGACGATCAGATCGAAGGTGGCGTCGGCGAATGGCATCGCCGAGGCGCTCCCCTCGTGCAGCGTCACGTTCGGTGTACCGCGGCCGGCGATTTTTTCCGCGGCCCGTTTAAGACCACCGCTCCACGGGTCGACGCCGTGCACGTGCGCGCGGGAACCGAGGCGTTCGGCCAGCTCGATCAGCGGAAAGCCGGTGCCGCAGCCGACGTCGAGAACGTTCGTTGCCTTCGTCAGTGGTACTTCCTCGAGCAGCAGGAGCCCGAACATGGCCGACCAGAGCGGCAGCTCGTCGTAGGCTGTCAGAAGGCGCGGCGAGGAGAAGTCAGGCTCGAAGGTGAGGAAGTCGAGGTCGGACATGAGCGGACATCGTAAATGGGTTGCACAGACAAAAGTGTCTGTGCCACATCGATCCCGATTACTTTGGGTGCAGACACCGTCATGTTTCCAAATACAAGTAGGCAATGTGGCACAGACACTCTTGTCTGTGCCGGGCTCGCGCGAAATCAAAGATGAAACCGCGGTGGGCGGCAGTGCGGCATCTACCGCTTCTTAGGTTTCCCCTTCGGCGGGAACGGCTTGCCGGGCCGCGGGCGATCCATGCCTGGGCGAAACGGTTTGCCGCCCCGAGGTGGTGCGGATGCGCCCGGCCGGAACGGTTTGCTGCCACGTGCCGCGGGCGCGTCGGGAACGAAGGCGTTGCCGCTATGCTTCGGAGCAGAACGGAACGGCTTACCTTCACGCTGCCGATCATCACGCTGAAACCGGCCCGCTGGCGGGCGGCTGTCGCGAGAACCGCCGTCGAATCGCGGGCGCTTGTGCCACGGCCCCTCGGGTGCGGTGGGGGCGGCGACGCGCAGGTTCACGGGACGGCCGCGGAAGCGGGCGCCGCCGAGCTTGGCGAGCACGTCGTCGCGGTACCGCGCCGGGATCGACACGTAGGTGATCTCGTCGCGGATCTCGATCGGTCCGATCTCACTTCCGGAGATGCCGGCCTCGTTGGCGATGGAGCCGACCACGTCAGCGGGACGGATGCCGTCGCGTTTGCCGAGGGCCATCGATAGGCGGACCTTGGCGTCGGCGTCATCGCGCTCGGGGGCGTTCTCTTTTCGCACCGAGGGTGGCGGGGGCGCCTCCGCCGGCGTCGCTCCGACCGCGCGCGTGCCGTGGGCCAGGCGAGCCGCCGCGGCGGCGACGTCGGACATGTCGAAGGGTCCCTCGTCGGCGAGCTGCGTGACGACCTCGACGTAGAGATCGAGGTCACCGCCGACGAGTTCTTTGCGCAGCGTCTCTTTGAAGACGGCGATGCGGCGCGCGGCCACGTCGGCGCGCGAGGGCATCTTCATCGGCTTGATCTGCGTGCCGGTGAAACGCTCGATCTCCCGCATCATGCGGCGTTCGCGCGGCGTGATGAAGAGTGTGGCCACGCCGCTCCGGCCGGCCCGCCCCGTGCGGCCGATGCGGTGCACGTAGGCCTCGACGTCATTCGGGATGTCGTAGTTGACGACATGGGTGATCAGCTCGACGTCGAGACCGCGGGCGGCGACGTCGGTGGCGACCACTATGTCGATCTTGCCGCCGCGCAGACGCCGGATGACGCTCTCCCGCTCGGCTTGTTTCATGTCCCCGTGCATGGCCTCGGCCACGAAGCCGCGGCCGCCGAGTTTCTCCGCCAGCTCCGCCGCTCCGTTCTTCGTGCGGCGGAAGATCAGCACCGCATCCGCCTCTTCGAGCTCGAGCGTCTGTGTCAGCACCTCGAGCTTCTGCCCTTCGGCGACGTTGAGGAAGCGCTGCTCGATATCCGGCGCGGAGATGCCGTGATGCTCGATTTCGACGCGCTCGGGTTTGGTGAGGTGCCGCTGGGCGATCCGGGCGATCGGTTCCGGCATCGTGGCCGAGAAGAGCGCCACCTGCCGCGGTTTTGGCACGAGCGAGAGCATCCGCTCGACCTCCTCGATGAAGCCCATCTTCAACATCTCGTCCGCTTCGTCGAGAACGACCATGCGAACCTTGGCCAGGTCGAGCGTGCCGCGGTCGAGATGATCGATCAGGCGTCCCGGCGTGCCGACCACGACGTGCGCGCCGCGCTGCAGGTGCTTCATCTGTCCGAAGATCGGCGCGCCGCCGTAGACGGGAAGGACGGTCACCCCTTCGAGCTTCTTCGCATACGAATGCATGGCCTCGGAGACCTGCATGGCCAGCTCGCGCGTCGGCGTGAGCACGAGTGCCTGTGTGGCGCGGCTCTGGAGGTCGAGCTGCTGGAGGATGGGCAAGGCGAATGCGGCCGTCTTGCCTGTGCCGGTCTGGGCCTGCCCGATCAGATCGCGGCCGGCCAGAAGCGCGGGGATCGTCCGCGCCTGAATCGGCGTCGGCGCTTCATACCCGAGCTGGGCCAGTGTTTCGAGGAGCGGAACAGAGAGTCCGAGTGAAGCGAAGGTTGGTTCGTCAGGCATGTAGGTGTGACTGTATCAATTCGGCGGTCGCGCGGTCGCGAGTCGTGCGCTCCCGATACAATTCGGCCACCACGAAACAAGGAAACGGAGGAGGGGTAGCGATGTCTGCACCGGTTCTGTTGCCAACGGGAGCGCATGAAGAGACGTTCGCCGGCGTGACGTACCACGTCGACGGTGAGCTCGTGCCTGTGCTCACGGTCGACCTCAGCGCTGTCCCTGTCTACTTCGAGCACCACATCCTGCTCTGGAAGAACCCGCAGGTCAGCATCGACATCAAGACCATTGCCGGGGCCTTCAAGCGAATGATGGCGGGGATGCAGATCTTCGTGACGGAGGCGAGCGGCCACGGGCAGATCGCGTTCAGCCGCGACGGCGCCGGCCACATCCTGGCCATCCATATGAACCAGGGCGATGAGATCCACGTCCGCGAGCACCAGTTCCTGGCGGCCACGGGCAACATCGACTACGACTTCGAACGCGTCAAGGGGGTGGCCAACATTCTGTTCGGCGGCACCGGCTTCTTCATCGATCGCTTCCACGCACGGCGTGGCAGCGGCATCCTCTGGCTGCACGGTTACGGAAACGTCTTCGAGAAGGTGCTCGCTGCCCACGAACAGATCGACGTCGAGCCGGGCGGCTGGCTTTACAAAGACACGCATGTGCGCATGGAGACCACGAGTCAGAGGCTGTCCACGGGCCTGTTTGGCGGTTTCAACCTGTTCATGAACCGGTTCACAGGCCCCGGAAAGGTGGCTCTGCAGTCGATGTACGTTCACATGGCGACAGGGACATGAACGCTCGCGCGGTGCTTTAGCTCCCGCGAGACCGCGAGACTACGCGACCGCACGACACCGTTACCGTTCCGTCGCCTTCGGGGTCGCGCGCATACGTAACTTTGGCGGCCTCGATCTCGTATTCTTCACCGGCGCATGCACAAACGCTCGATCGTCTTCCTTGTTCTTCTGTTCGTTGCCGCCGGGGCATACGCGGTCAACTGGCCGGAGCATCCGGTGCTTCACGCCGTTCGCGTGGCCTCGGGGCCTGTCATCGACGGCGATCTTTCCGAGGAGGCGTGGAAGAACGCGCCGGAGTTCACTGACTTCACGCAACACGATCCGGATGACGGGAAGCCGCCGACGATGCCGACGAGCGTCCGCATCGTGTACGACGACCACGCCATCTACTTCGGCGCGAAGATGACCGATCCGGAGAAACCGACCGGGCTGCTCGT
>DATLWH010000171.1:0-11155 GCA_035576505.1 Thermoanaerobaculia bacterium
CAGTTGGTCAATGCCGTGGCGCCGTTCATCCTCAATGCCCGGCTCAAGCCGCTCATGCTGCGGACGGCGAACCGAGACAAACACATCGTCAACGTCTCCGCGGTGGAGGGGCAGTTCTACCGCAACCAGAAGACGACGCGGCATCCGCACACGAACATGGCCAAGGCGGCGATCAACATGATGACGCGCACGGCGGCCACCGACTATCACGCCGACGGCATCCACATGAACAGCGTCGATACGGGATGGGTGACGGACGAGGATCCCGCCGCGCTCGCGGAGCGGAAGACGTCGGTGCATCGCTTTCATCCGCCGCTGGATATCGTCGACGGCGCAGCGCGGATCCTCGACCCGATCATCTCGGGGCTGAACAGCGGAGTCCACGTCTGGGGGCAGTTCCTGAAGGACTACAAGCCGACGGATTGGTGATCGCCGCGCAGCCGCGCTGTTAACCGGCGCGCCGCGGTGACGTATCCCCGGGCAGAGGATCAGAGAAATGCCCAAAAGACTCATCGCCCTTCTGTTCGCTGCAGCCATCGCCGTGAGTGCGGCGGCGCAGGCCCCGGCCACCGCGACATCCAACCCGGCGGCGACCAGCACGATCGTGACCGACGCCGACAGCCACGAGACGCGCGAGGCGTTCGACTCCGTGCTCCGCCGCTACCCCGCCGAGGTGAGCAGGGTTCTCAAGCTCGACCCGTCGCTCATGACCAACCAGACCTACCTCGCCAATTACCCCGCCCTGGGGTCTTTCCTCTCCCAGCATCCCGAGGTCGCACACAGCCCGGCCTTCTATCTCGAGAGAGTCTCGATTCCCGAAGACGCGCGCGGAGAAAGCAGCGGCGAGCGGGTGTGGCGATCGGCAGTCCAGGGGGTTGCGGTCTTTGCCGTTTTCGGGCTCTTCGCCGGCGTCCTGATCTGGCTCGTACGGACGATCATCGATCATCGGCGCTGGAGCCGTGTGTCGAAGGTTCAGGCCGACGTCCACAACAAGCTGCTCGACCGATTCACGGCCAATGAAGACCTGCTGGCATACATCCAGACGCCGGCAGGGAAGCGCTTTCTCGAATCGGCGCCGATCGCCCTCGATGGCAGTCCGCGCGCCGTGAGCGCACCGATCGGACGGATCCTCTGGTCCATTCAGGTAGGGCTGGTCCTCGCCGCCGCCGGCTTCGGCCTGCAATACGTCAGCGGCAGCATTCAGAAAGATGTGGCCCAGCCGCTCTTCGCCATGGGCATCCTCTCGGTATCGATCGGCGCCGGCTTCGTTCTCTCGGCGATCGTGTCGTTCGTCCTGTCACGGAAGCTCGGTCTGTGGGAACCGCGTCCGGCCCCCGCCGACTCGCCAGCCGCAAACGACTAACCCACGAAACATGGGATCATTGGCGAGATGGACTTCACCGGCGTGATGAACGATGCCTTGCTCTCCGTCACCGGCAGCCGGCCGAAGGCGGAGGCGGGGAGCCTGATGGACGAGGAGACGTTCCGGGCCTTCTATGAGAGAACCTCGCGCGCGGTGTGGGTCTATCTGGCACGCGTCACCGGCGACCGGCAACTGGCCGACGACCTGCTGCAGGAAACCTACTTCCGGTTCTACAAAGCAGGCACGGCGCATCGTGATGAAGGACATCGCCGCAACTCTCTGTTCTGCATCGCTACGAACATCGCCCGCGACGCACACCGGAGCCGGGTGCGGCATCCCGTGGAGCCGATGGATCTCGACGAAGACTCGCAGGAGACGGCTGTAATCGATGCACGCGTCGCCGAACGCTTCGAGGAGAGCACCGATCTCTGGCGGGCCATGGCCCAACTCAAACCGGTCCAGCGCGAGATGCTCTGGTTGGCCTACGCCCTCGGGTCGTCTCACGCCGAAATCGGGGAGATCGTCGGCGTCAAGAGCGGCAGCGTGAAGATTCTCCTTTTCCGGGCCCGCCGCAAGCTGGCCGCGCTCCTCGGGAGGCCGGCATGAGCGTATCCGAGTGCCCGCGCGAGCAGGAAACACTGGCCGTCGTTCAGGCCGGCCGCTGGCCCGACGGCTGCGATGACGCCAGCCGCGCGCACGCCGCAGGCTGCGCCATCTGCGGCGACATCGTCCGCGTGGCAACGCTCGTAACGAACGATTACCAGGCCAGCCTCCGCACCGCGCGCGTCCCCAACGCAGGCCTGGTCTGGTGGCGGATGCAACGCCGCGCACGACAGGAAGCAGTACGCACCGCCTCCCGCGTCATCACGATCGTTCAGGCCATCGCCGTCGCCGCCGGCGTGGCCGTGGCCATGGGGATCATCGTCGCCACGAGCCGCTCGTTTTCGCCCGCCCCCGCCGAAATCTCGACCACGATCCTCGCGCAATGGGGAATCCCGCTACTGATCGCGCTGGCGGCATGGCTGGCCCTAACGCCCGTGGCGGTATATCTCGCTGTGAGCAAGGACTGAGGGAATCGCCGGAGCGCTGGCGCCTGCCCTGAGCGGAGTCGAAGGGTCCCCGTCTGGCTCGGCGGCATCCTCGCCGCCGAGTCTGCAACCTACCTCCCCGAGTCCGGCTCTCTCACCGGCGCGTTCTTCACATACTTGTCGAACCAGTTGATCCGCTCGGCCAGCACATCGAGGAGCGTTTCGCGCGCGGCGTAGCCGTGTGCCTCGTTCGGCAACGTCACGTAGCGAACCGTAGCCCCGTAGCCTTTGAGCGCCATGTAGAAACGCTCCGACTGGATCGGGAACGTCCCGGAGTTGTCGTCAGCCTCGCCGTGCATCAGGAAGATTGGATCCTTCACCTTGTCGGCATACCAGAAAGGCGACATCTTCGCGTAGAGATCCGGCACTTCCCAGAACGTACGCCGCTCGCTCTGAAAACCGAACGGGGTAAGCGTGCGGTTGTAGGCGCCGCTCTCGGCGAAGCCTGCCCGGAACAGCCGTGAGTGCGCCAAAAGGTTCGCCGTCATGAACGCCCCGTAGCTGTGACCGCCGACGCCGATGTGGTCACGGTCGCCGACGCCCATTTCCACGACCTTGTCGATGGCCGCCTCGGCGCTGGCCACCAGTTGCTCGACGTAATGATCATTGGCCGTCTCCCCGGGTCCGACGATCGGCATGGTCGGATTGTCGAAGATGGCGTATCCGGATAGCAGCAGAAACAGGTGCGAGTAACCGTTCACGATCGTGAACCGGTTCGGCGAGCCGGTGACCTGGCTGGCGGAGTCGGCATCGCCAAACTCGCGCGGATAGGCCCACATGATTACCGGAATGCGCTCGCCCTTTTTGTAGCCCGGCGGGAGGTAAAGCGTTGCCGACAGCTTGACGCCATCCTTGCGCTGATAGGTGACGTACTGATGCTCGACGCCGCGAAGCTGCGGCTGCGGATCTTTGAATGCGGTGACCGCGCGGCGCGTTTCGCTGCCGAGGGTGCGAACGTAGTAATTCGGCGGATCCCTGGGAGTCTCGTAGCGCGTGAGGAGCGTCTTCATGTCGTCGCTCAACGGCGCGACGACGGTCTCGTATGCATCGGCCGCGCTGCGAAACAGCCGCTCGCTCTCGAGGGTCTTCAGGTTCAGTCGATCGAAGAACGGGCGATCCCCTTCCGGGGATGCTCCCTGGCCGGTCAGATAGATCGAGTCGCCGATCTGGATGATGGGACTATCGGAGCCGCGGCCGCCGAACCCGCCGCCGAAACCACCGGGGCGCGTGCCGCTGTCGCGCGTCAACGGCGCGCCGGGATTGTTGTACGCCGCATCCTGCTTGCGATCCCAAAGCTTTTTCGGCGGTGAACCAGCCTCCAGAATCCAGGTGCGGGTGCGGCGCGACACACGGTCGTTTTCGCTCAGAAGCGCGACGCCCTTCTCGGTGTACGCGATCGACCCGCGCCATTCCGTCTTGCCGATCTCCGCCGGCGAGCTGTCAAAGGGTGCGGCAAGCATCATCAGACGATCGCGGAAGGGAACCTTGTTCTTCGGATCGCCCCCGTCGAGCGCCTCGGTCCAGATGATCGTGGCGGGCTGGTCTTCGCGCCAGTGGTGCGCGCGCGGACCGGCCTCGACTCCCGCGATCGGCACGCCTTCCCGGCTGGGCCGGTCGGCGAGCGTCTTGACCAACGCCCCTTTACGGTCCCAGATCTCCACGTCTTCGGGAAAGCCGTTCATCGGGATGAGGTGCGAGAAGGGACGCTTGACCTTCGTGACGAGGATGTAGCGGCCGTTCGGCGACGGCGAGACATCGCCGAGAATGGCCGGCTTCCCGATCAGCGTGGCCGTGCCGGATGCCGAATCGATCGCCGCGAGTTGGCTGGTGAAGTAGTACTGGAACAGATCCTCATCGTGCGCCGTCCGGATCATGTCTTCGTAGGTGGCGCTCTGCGCGACCTTCCCATCGTTCTCCTGCACGTTCGGCCCGGAGGGAACGTGGGAATCAGCAGGCGCGGGACCGCGTCCGGCCGGGACGACCTTGCATACGAGGGTCTTGTTGTCATGCAACCAGTCGCACGGATCGCCTGCCGCGGCGTTCAACCGCGCCGTGCCGCTCACCTTCTTGGCCATCCCGCTCGACGCGCTGGCCACCCAAAGCTCGATGCCGTCGTCGCGCGTGTTCAGAAAGGCCAGCTTCGATCCATCCGGCGAGAACTTCAGATTGGAGAGATTCGCGCCCGCCGGAACGGTCACCTTGACCTCCCCACCCCCGGCGATCTTCTGCAGATGAACGGCATAGATGAGCGCCGTCCGATGCGGCCCATTCGTGCGCGGATTCACCCGATCACCCGCCAGCCGCAGCATCGGCTGCGAAAGCGCGGCGATCGTAGGCTGCGCTCTTCGATACGCCAGCGCCATGACTTTCTTCGACGGACTGAGCAACGCCTCCGGCAGCGGTGCCGCATCAAACGCCGCGACGACCTCGGGAGGAGGCGTGAGGTACTTCGGCGACTGCGCGGCCAGGGGCAGCGCGAGGAGAAGCAGCAAAAGGGGAAAGCGTAGTATTCGAGTTGAGGGCATCGGTTGCTCCTGTTCGCGGACTGAGGGGATTGTATTCGCCTCCTGCCGTGCGCTGCTCACGAAGGATCTGCGGCGTGCCCGACGGATTGGACAAGCGGTGGCGGTCCTGCCACGACGGCTGCCTCGGATCGTGGCACACGACCCGACAACAAAGAGTGTCAGCGTCACCGACAACTGTGATCGGATGGCTTGAATTCATTCCTTCTCGCACATACCTTCGACCTGTATGAAGATACTTCTCGCTCTGCTCGTCTTGTCTGCGTCGACGCTGTTTGCGCTGCCGATCGACTGCAACGGCAGCCAAGTCTGCACAGGAACGGTTTGCGTACACCAGCAGAAGTCATACTTCTGCGGGGACACCGAATACGACTGCGACAACGATACGCAGAACTATGCAGGCGGAGATCAGATTTGCTGCACAAACCAGACTAATTGCTTTACGTGCACAAGAGTGGTCAATGGGCACGAACAAAAGTATTCCGTGAATAACTATACCGGCATGGGCGGGTCATGCTTTCCGAATTGATCGAGAGACGATCGGAGACGATAATGAACGTTCGAATCGCAGTTCTCAGCCTCGCGTTTGTCATCCCTGCATGTGCCTCGAGCATCCAACCACGCGAGGCAACGCCGGTGCCGGCCGCTAACCGCATCGTTTACGATCTCACCAATCGAATCATTTCGTTGGGCGACGGCTCCCAACTTCTCTTGTACCAGCCCGATCCGCCGAACGGCCATCCACCGTCAATGCAGGCGTTTTTTGTTTCCAAAGACGGACATGACCACGATCAGAACCTCCGCCTCGAACAGTTCATTCTGAACGACATTTCGCCGGGAACCTCCGGCCAGATCCGAGGCGGGGCGATGTCTGCCGACCATCAGTGGATTGCCCTTGTCGGCGGTTGGGCTAGCGTCCATGACCATCGTGGACACAATGGAATCTTTCTATTGCAGCGCGCGAACGGGACCTGGCGGAACAAATCATGGTTCGATCTGCCCGGAATCACCATCGGTGACGTGGCATTCGGCCCGGACGACACGCTTGCGCTCCTGACACAGCCGACAAAGCCGGAAGGCGGTGTCGCGCCAATTCTGACCATCTACTCCTACTCCGGACAAAACCTCGGCTCATTTCTCGATACGCCCGGCCATGCGAATGCGGCCGATACCTCGACGATGACGTCGCGTCTGCAGAAGATCGGAGAATCGTCCTACGCGGTGCTCGATACGGCTACGTACGCGGTTCGGTTTTTCCGGTTGACCACAAACGGGCGGACGGTTACTGCGGCGGAGACGAAGCGCGTTCCTGTTCCATTCATCACCGACCGCATGAACGTCGTCGCATTCGATGCGCATCCGGACGGCCGTGTGGTATTGGCACGTTCATTCGGCGATGCGGAACATCGGGCGAAGACGGTCGTGACGGTCGTCGGAGGCGACGGTAAGGTCGCGGAGGAGTGGACATCACCGCGGTACTGGCGCTACGGGTACATGGAAAACGGAACCCTCCATGGCTACGAACGCATGGGGCCGAATCAACCGCTGCAGACCTCGACTGTCACCGTCGACCGATAGCAAGCCGGCCATCGGGCTGGGGCTGAGCGCATGGGGCTGGAGCCAAGGGGCCGCACCTTCGGTGGAGCCAAGGGGCCGCACCTTCGGTTTTCGGTCGTCGCCAGGAGAAGGGCCAGCAAAAGTGGAAAGCGCAGGGTCTTGTTCGAGTGCATAGATTGCTCCTGGTCGCGGATTGGGGCGGATTGTATTCAACTTGCCGCCGCGAAGATCGAAGGTCTGGCACCTCGTGAAGTACCCCGGGGTACCCGGGGGTACTTCGATAGGTACTCGGGAGTACTTCGATAAGTACTCGGGGGTACTTCGATAGGTACTCGGAGTACTTCGATAAGTACTCGGGAGTACTTCGATTAGTACTCGGGAGTTACTTCGATAAGTACTCGGGAGTACTTCGATAAGTACTCGGGAGTACTTCGATAAGTACTCGGGGGTACTTCGATAAGTACTCGGGAGTACTTCGATAAGTACTCGGGAGTACTTCGATAAGTACTCGGGAGTACTTCGATTAGTACTCGGGAGTACTTCGATAAGTAACTCGGGTGTACTTCGATAAGTACTCGGGGGTACTTCGATTAGTACTCCGAGTACTTCGATAAGTACTCGGAGTACTTCGATAAGCACTCGGAGTACTTCGCAGAGTACTCGGGGAGTACCCGCAACCATCATCGATTTTTCGACTTAAGTGACCATTGATCAATGGGTTACGATTGTTCCAACTTGCTGCCGCGTTAGATCGAAGGCCTGGCACCTCGGATCCGGCTGGCAGCACCTCGGCTCCTGCTGCAATCGCATCTCCCGAATCGCTGGTGCTGTCCGACTCTCTCGGGGGTGCGGCCGCTCCCCTCCCGCTCCGCGACTTGCGGTCAGTCGAGCCGGAGACGGAGCACCTGGCGTCCGGCCACTGCCGACACGGCGACCAGCACGCTCTGCAGGATGAACGCGGGAAGGCCGCGCCTGTTGGGTGCGACTTCGTCGGGGCGCAGGCGCACGATATCGGGCGGTGGTGGGGCGTGCTCGATGCGGCGGCCATCGCGCTGGATGATGGTCACGTCTCCCGCGGGCATGACTCGCTCCACGGCCCATAGTCCCGCGCCGAGGATCGTTACCGCCGACAGGATGATCGCGAGCGGCACGATCAGCGGCTGGAGGCGTGTGGGCTTCTTCGGAGCTCGTGTTCGTTCGGCCCGGCGGGCGATGAGCTTCCGCAAGGAAGCGACCATCAGGCTCCAGTTCAGGCCGAGGTGCAGACCGAGACAGACCAGCGCCACCTTCGACGACGCGTCGTGGAGACTGTGCCACTTCAAGAACTCCACCGGAGTCGGATGCAGGGGCAGCACGACCTTGGAAATCATGAATCCCGAGACCATGGCCACGGTGGCGGAGGCGAAGAGCGTGAGGTTCAGCGCGAAGTTCACGCGCGCGCGGCCGCTGCGCGCCGTGCGAATGCGCTTGCTGCGCGTCTCCACCCACGACCAGTGCAGGAGAAGGTGCGCCAGGAGACCGCCGATCAGCGCCACTGCCAGCCATTCGTGCAGGATCACGCCGGTCAGACGCCAGGCCTGTAAGACGACGAAGATGAGCAGCATGCTGCAGTCGAGAACTACCCAGAATCGTGATCGCATCGCATCGATGTACGAACCTTCGCGGCGCGGGTTGCGAAGGGCGGGTTGAACTGTCTCGACCATGGCAGCGTTCACGCCGGCCGGGCCGTGGCATACTTACGTACGCATTGGAGCATTCAATGAAACGACACGCCTTGCTGGTCTGTTCGATCCTTGTTTTGACCACCATCACCGCCGCACAGGCGGGCGGAGGGAAGGCTCCGACTACTCCCGGCAAGTACAAGGCGTGGGGGCCCGACATCGACGAGATCGAAATCGTCAAGACCTTCCGGATCGCCGATTACGACCAGATCGCCGTGCAGCCATTCGACACCTCAAAGGCGCCGTTGCCCGATCCGAATGCCCGGTGGTACGGCACTCTCAAGATTGCCCTGGCCAGCTATGACGAGGCCTTCATGGAAGCATTTCGCAAGGCCTTGAAGGCGAAGGTGACCATTCAGCAGACCAGGCAGGCGCCTTCCAGCCCGAAGACGCTGATCATCCGCGGCACCGTGGACGAGATGGATCCCGGTTCCCGAGGTGGACGAATGTACGGAGGATTCGGCGCCGGCGCGGCGTCGTCAAAGCTTTCCGGCGAGATCGTCGACGCGGCCAGCGGCGAGGTCCTCCTCCGCTTCACCCAGGCCCGGCGCTCCGCCGGCACGTGGAAACTCTCCGCGGGGAGCGACCTCGAGGTGATGCGGGATACCGTCCATGCCACGGCCCAGGACGTCGCCCACATCCTCGATTTGTTTTGATCGAATCGCGAGGTCCTTCGCCGTGCTCACGCCAGCGCTCCGATCGATAGCGGTCACTACTCCTTTTTCGCCTTCGGCTTGGCCTGGAGCGGGAGCTGGACGAACGATCCATCCGCGTAGATGAGATCGTCCTCGAGCCGGTCGCGATAACGGAGCGCGGGCTCACCCTCCTTCGCCACTTCGATCTTGCGGCTGTCCCATTCGAAGATCCCGTCGGAGCCGGAGCTGACGATGCGGTAGTGATGGTGATCGGGCGATACGACGTATTCGTACGGGTGCCCCCACATGTCCTTCTCCGGGAACTTCTGCGCCATGCTGATTCCCTTGAGAGCGGTTTTCAGACCGCCCAGGTCGGTGGCCTCCGGATAGGTTCCATCCTGCTGATCGGCCGCATACGCTTCGACGGCGGTCGCCAGGGCGCGCATGTCCGCCATCGTCCGGCGCCACGGACGCCTCTTCTCCTGCTCTTCCATGACCTGGGCCATGACTTCCTTGATCTTCGGAGTCAGGTTTTCGACGCCGGCCTTCATCCCCTCCGACATCAACTGCGGAAGTACCTCCAGCGTCTTCTTTCCTGTCGGGCTCGCATAAAAAGCAACGAGATCCGCGATCTCTCCCTCGGTGAAGTACCGGGCGTAGATCCTGACATACGACTCATGGAGCAGGCCACCGAAGTCGATGCTCCGGCTGCGTTCCCGATACAGAGCGAACATCTCCTTTGCCTCGGCGATGTCCTCAGGGTCGTTGCCCTTCGCCTCCGCATCCTGCAGGAACTGCTTCTCGATCTGCGCATTCATCGAATCCATGATCGAGTTGCTCATCTGATCCATGTTCGTGGCCTTGAACAGTTTCTCGATGAGCGCTCTCTGACTGGCCGATGGATTCGGCTCGGTGGCGAAGAGTGGAACGGCGATGGCGATGATTACTGCGAAGAGGATGAGACGGCGCATGGATGACTCCTTTAGGTTTGGTAGATCAGTAGACTCGTAGATTGGTAGGCACCTATTGCTTCGCAAGTTCCACGCGCCGGTTCTGCGCGCGGCCCGAGGCGGTGTCATTGCCGGCGACCGGTTTGGTTGATCCGAGGCCGGCTGTAGTCAGCCGCGCGACATCGATGCCGCCTGTGCGCATTGCGCGATTATAGGGAACAGACCGCGCGCCGGGTAAATGAGTTGCAAAACGAGCGGCTCCAGGCACGACAACGATCGTCTTCGAACCGTAACGGCATTTCGCCGATTGCTACTCACGTCGCGCTCTATGATCATCATTGAACGCGCTCGCGCTCTTCTCACAGAAGGTACCGGGAGGTAAGACGAACGGCCCTCCGACGGGGATCTCCGTGCACACGCTCTGCTGACATTGACCGGCCTGGGTGGCGAATTGCCGGTTGGGGTCGATGACCGTCAGCGCGGGACAGTAGCAGTCCGCGATCGGTACTCCGTCGGCCTCTCTGACGTCCTTGCACGAATAGCTGAAGCACTGTCCGTAGAGCAGCCGGCGCGACGGCTGACCACCTTTGGCCGGGCAGTTCTGCGGAGTAGCGGCTACGTCTTTCTGCCACGCGCCGTCGATCTTTTGCGGGAAACTCGCGGCGGTCGAGTAGAGCGACCAGATCCCCGTCTTCCCGCTCTTCGAATCGACGGGCGGCTTGCAGCTGCCCTGCATTTCACCCGACAAGTCCGCCAGCGATGGGCCTTGAAGAACCGGGCATTCGCAGACGACTTCCGGGACCTTCGTGCCGGGATACTTGCGGCCGGTCGGCTTGCAGGTCGAGGCCGCGCACAGCGCGAAAGGTCCCGGACAGAGTGCCAGCGTTGGCTTGGAAACCTTCTTCGCCGATTGACCTTGCGTTGCAACCGTTGGGACCAGAAGAACCACGATGACGAGAATCAGTCGAGCACAGGTTTTCATGGTGACCTCCTTAATCAAGGAGTTCCCGCGCGACGCGAATCCCTACCCCAAAAAAAGGGGGTGGCAGCGCCTGCTGCCACCCCCCGCTCGAAGCGAGCCTGGATCGTTACTGCTTGGATGGGATCGTGGTCGGGTCGTTGGTCTTCATGTCGATCAACGATGCCGAGGAGAGGACGTTCGTTCCCTTCACGACCGTCACCGTCGCGTAGCCCCAGTCGATGTCAGGTGCATTCGCCCGGTTCTTGAACGGCTCGAGGTCCTGCTGGCCGGTGCCCGCGGGGATCGTGAGGATGTAGGCAGTCAGCGACTTGCCGGTGGAATCGAACAGATTGATCGA
>DATLWH010000172.1:0-2688 GCA_035576505.1 Thermoanaerobaculia bacterium
TCGCCGGAGCCCTCCGCCTCAATGCCATGCTCTTCGTCGTCGTCCCCTTCGGCGCGCTGGCCGCGGTCTCGCGGCGCGTCGCCACCCACCCGCTCACCGGCTGGGGCGCAGTCGTCGTCACGGTCGCGTGGTGGATTGGGCGGAATCTCGTGTAGAAGAGCCTGATGCGATCGACTGCTCTTCTTCTTTGCCTGCTCGCCTGCGCGCCGGCGCACGGACAGGAATTGCGGCGCGCCGGCTTTCTCGGTCTTCAAGTCAGCGCTCCTTCCGCCGCCGAGCGTGAGCAGGCCGCGGTTCCGGCGGGGATCGGTGTCAAGGTCGGCACGGTCCTCGACAGCGGATCCGGCAAGGCCGCCGGCATCGAGACGAACGACATCATCACCCGTATCGATGGACACGACGTGGCCGGCACCGACTCGTTCCTTCAATTCGTCAGGGGGCTGCACGGGGGCGACGTCGCTGCCATCGAGTTTCACCGCGGCAGGGAAACGCGGACATCCCGGATGCTCGTCAAGCCCCGTCCGTATGAACAATCCCCAGACGTAAAGGTCGACTACCGCGCCGTGGACGCAGGCGACGGCACGCTTCGCCGCGCCATCGTCACCTCGCCGAGGCAGGCGGGAAAGTTCCCGGCAATCCTTTACCTCACCGGCATCGGATGCTTTTCACAGGAATCGCTCGACCTTGCCACCACGGAGACGAAGTTGCTCTACGGCCTCACGCGGCGCGGCTTTGTGACCATGCGCGTGGAGAAGAGCGGCATCGGTGACAGCGAGGGCCCGCGCTGCGACAGCCCCTCCGCCGATCTCAATGCCGAGGTCAGGTCCTACCGCGCGGCGCTACGCGCTCTCCGCCAGCTTCCCATCGTCGACCCCGACAACGTGTTCGTCATGGGCTTGAGCATCGGCGGCGTGGAGGCGCCGCTGGTGGCGAGCCAGGAACGGGTGAAGGGTCTGGTCGTCGTCAACACCGTCGGCAAACCGCTGATCGAGTACCTCCTGGAGATCCGTAGAAAGCAGATGACGCTCCGGCATGAGCCGTTTGACGCGATCGATCGCGCCATGCGTCTCGACGAATTGTGCAATCACCGTCTGCTCATCGAAAAAGAGAGCGTCGCCCATATCGTGAGCGAGATTCCTGCCTGCCGCGAGCACATCGAGTATCCGGCGCCATCGTCATACATGCAGCAGTGGGCCGCCCTCGACATCGCCGGCCTCTGGAAGGAAATCGCAGCGCCGGTGCTCGTCGTCTATGGCACGTCCGACTACATCGCCAGCGTTGAAGACCAGCCGTATCTGGCGGCCATGATCGACAGTTTCCATCCAGGCCAGGCCACGCTCCAGCCCATCCCGGGGATGGACCACTACCTGACGAAGGCGGTGTCGATGGAGGCCAGCATGGCCGCGAAGCGCGGAACGTCGGGTGAGTTCGAGCCGGCCGTGCTAGAAGCCATCAGCAACTGGCTCTGGAAGATCGCAAAGAACCCTGGTGAAATCATCCGCTGATGACGCAGATAGAAGGCCTCGAGAATCTGCGGCCATCTGCGTCATCTGCGGATCAATTCTTTTACCCGGACGCCGCCGCGCCCGGCTCTCGCAGACCGGTAAGAAATGCCAGGAAGATGGCCCGGATCTCGGCAACCGAAAAAGGATCCTCTTTGCCTGCCCGTTGCGCGATCAGCCGGTCGCGGATCATCCCTTCGGTCGCACCCAGGATGGCTGAGGCCATCGCTTCGTCGCTCAGGTCGACGCGGAAGGTGCCGTCCTTCTTCCCTCTCTGAATCAAGAGGCGAATCAGGTTCGCAAAGTCGATGAAGCCCTGCGACAGGATGATCTCGGAGGACTCCCCTCTCACGCGCCGCCCCTCCAGCAGAAGAAGGAACGCCAGATCGGGATCACGGCCGAAGCCATCCGTGACCCGTTCCAGCACCCCGGCCAGAGCTTCGCGCGCGTCCGTCGCCCCCATGACCACCTGCTGAATCTCGGGCGTCAGCGTCTGCCAGCAGGTGTTGAAGAGCGCTTCCAGGAGGCCCGTCTTGGTGTGGTAGTAGCGCACCAGTTGGGACTCGGAAGTCCCCGCTTCGCGGGCGATCGAAGCCGTCGAAGTCCGCTCGAAACCGTGCCGCGCAAACAGCGTCTTCGCCGCCATCAGCAGCCTCTGCCGGGATGTCTGCGTGCTGTCGTGATCAAGGCTCGTCACAGCCGCATCGTAGAGACAGAACGATCACTTCGTCAAGGTGCCAGGCCCGTCTTTAGGCAGTGTTACTACCAGATATAGCTCATGACACTGGCATTTTGTTTGCTTTTTGGCTCCAGCACTGCCGACGGGGGGTTGTGGCACTACCAGACTTGGGCATTTAGCTACTGACGAAGGAGAAAGGCTATGAGGTCGTGGCAAAGGTTCGTTCAGCCGTCATTGGTCATTGTGTCATTGATGTTCTTGCCGGCCATCGCAGCCGGTCAGTCGCTCGGATCCCCCCCGTATGGCACGAGCACCGGCAGCGGCACCCTGTCGGCTGTCAATCCGAAAGTAACGTTCTCCGACGGCCCATTCATCGTCCCCAACCCATCAGCCCAAACCAGCATCCTGAACCTCGCCGTCTCCGTCCCCACCACGCCGACCTGCACGAGCACAGCGGCGGTGCCGGGCGCTCCGCTCAGCACGAATCAGTGTGATTACTTCACGCTG
>DATLWH010000173.1:0-6184 GCA_035576505.1 Thermoanaerobaculia bacterium
CCGAAAACGTTGGCTGTATTCAAGAGCGCCGTGTCCGAGTCGATGCGCGGCAGCGCGGCGAGAATGCGGATGAGCGCCATGCCGCCTTCCAAGGCCAAGCCTCAGGAATCAGTCTGGTCGACGCTGGCCAGAAACAAGTTACTCATCGTGCTGGCCTTCGCCGGAATCGCCCTTGCCGCATGGCAGGTGCTGCGGCGCAGGTAAGTAATACGCCGGCCTACGCCGTCTTCCGCAACCCCTCATCGGGGCAATAGAAATCGCGGCGGCGGTCGAGGTCGCGCATCACGTTCTTCTTGAACTGGTCGGCGCCGCCGTTGCGCATCATCTCTTCGATGTAGGCGGCGATGTCGAGGATCTCCAGGCGCAGACGGACCGTCTTGAAGATGCGCGGCAGGCCGCCGGGGTGCTGGACGTGATGCAGTCCGCCACTGTAAGCGACCAGCATCCTCCCCTGTTTCATGGCCAGGAGGATGTCGGCAATACCGCCGCGGACGCTCATCGCATTGCCGTGCAGATCGAGGCCGTTGGCGCGCTTCATCCGCCCCTCGGGCAGGATGATGACCATCGAATTCGGGTCGATCTTATTCAGCAGCTTGAACCAGGTGTGGTCGCGCTCGCGGGTGATGGCCACGACGTGATGAGCGACGAACTTGAAGATCATGCCGACGAGCGGCCGCCCCGTGGTCTTGTCCGCCGCCGGGACGACGCCGTGCGCGGCAAGCCGCCAGACGAAGTGATTGGGAACACCGCCGAGGAATACAGGCTCGAAGAGGCTGGTGTGATTCAGAAAGGCCACCAGCCGGATCTGATGCCAGGGCTTTGGCAGAACGTCGCCGACCCAGCCGACGTCGTAGCGATAGAAGATCCTGCTCACGTACTTCAGCGTGAGCAACATCGAGCAAACCATCAGGCTTCGCAGCAGTGACACCTGGCGAAGGTTAGCGAGGGCGCGCCGCGCCGTCAACGAAGCAGCGCGCGGAAACGCGGTGCTCCTTCTCTGGCGTCTAAAGGAACTCGCCAGTTTCACAGCCGACGAGCCCCTCTGGTCTTGCGCGATTACTGCCGAGGGCCAACAGGTATCGCCGGCGACACGTCGGGCCGGGTCCACTTCCTGCTAGTCGAAAGGTCGTCTACGGCGTCATGAGCGCGCCGCTTCAGTCCTCGCGCTGATTCGCGGCACGGATCGCAATCTCCCCTTCCAGCGGAACTGCGCCTTGACCAGGCGGTCATCTCGACGTCTCGCATTCGCCGCCGAAGGCGGCGGTCTGAATTCACGATACCGCTCCACGCCGGACAGGAGACCTCGCAGGAGCCAACCTTCACCTCTTCTGCTGCCCCTTCGGAATCCACCAATCGAGCTCGCCGGGGTACCAGAGATAGAGGCCCCAGCCTTTGCTCTCTTTCACATTCTTCACCCGCTTGGCGATGGCCCATTTGACCGAGACCTGCACTGTCCAGGTGTACGGTTGGTCCTCGGCGAGGAGAGCGTGGAGCTGGCGATAGATGGCGATCCGTTTGGATCGATCGAGCTGGCGGCGGCCCTGGTCCATGAGCGCGTCCGCGGTGGGGTTCTTGTAGAAGACGAAGTTCTGGCCGCCCGGCGGGAACTGGGATGAGTGGTAGAGCGCGCGCGGATCGGGATCGGGATCGAGGTCCCAGGCAAAATACGAAGTCTGGAAGTTGCCGGCCAGGAGGCGCTCGAAAAAGGCGCTCGGGTCGAGCGACGTGATCTTCATGTCCACGCCGATATTCTTCAGACTTGCCTGGTAGAGCTGCGCGAATGCTGCCGAGGTGACGCTCCCCTCACCGATGATCATCTCCAGGGCGAAGGGTTTACCGTTCTTGTCGAGAATCCCGTCGCCGTTCGTGTCCAGCCACCCGAGGGAATTGAGGATTCTCTTTGCGCCGTCGGGATCGTAGCGAATCACCGGCACTTCCGGGTTATACGACCATTGATCGGGCGTGAACGGGCCGTTCATGGCCCGCGCCGTGCCGTGGTAGAGATTGTTGATCACCGATTGCAGATCGACGCACATCGCCAACGCCCGCCGGACGCGCTTGTCGGCCAGGAGTGCGTCGCGGGTGTTCCAGGGGATGTAGTTGTAGCTGAGAGTGTAGAAGCGGCGGAAGTCGATCGTCTTCTGGAGCTCGGGGCGGTGGCTCTCCATCATCCACACATCGGAGGTGATGATCGTCTCGTCGATGTCGCCGCGCTTGGCGGCCTGCCAGGCCGTGTTCTCGTCGCTGATGACTTTGAAAAGGATGTTCTGGATGTGCGGCCGTACTCCCCAGAAGTCGGCGCGGCGCTCCAGGAGAATCTCTTTCCCGGGAACGCGCCGGACCAGCTTGTACGGCCCCGCGCCGACGGCGCTCATGTTGAAGCCGGTCTTGAAGTCGCCCTGCGAATAGACGTGCTGCGGGATCGGACGCACCATCGTGAACGACACGAGCTGCGGTGCCAGCACTTCCTTGAAGGCCACGACCACCGTGTGGTGGGCATCGTCCGCGGACGACTTCGACGGGTCGAACAGCTCGAACTGCCCCGCGAACTGTGCGGACTCCGACTTCGGGTCGACGATCTTGTTGATCGTGAACAGGACGTCGCTGGCCAGAACGGGCGTACCGTCCGAAAAGGTGGCCTTCGCGTTCAGGTGAAACGTGTACGCCTTCCCGTCGCCCGAGATCTCGTATTTGTCGGTCAGCGAGCCGGCCGTGGTCGGCAGCAGGTCGACGTCGAGCTGCAGCAGCGGTGTGAAGAGGTAGGAAGCGACCCAGTGGTCATAACGGCTGCCGATGAGTACGGGATTGAGCGTGCTGACATCGCCCTGCAGCCGCCGCATGAGAGTCCCGCCGTCCTGCGGCGTTTTGTCATCCTCGGCCACCGCCTGAGGCCGTTCGGTACTCTCTTTCGAGCAGGCGCCGAGCAGTAGCAGGCTGAGAGCGAGGGCGACACGGATACGGTTCACGCCGCTGATTATAGGTGCCCGGAGCGCTGGCGTCCTCGCCGCCGACCGGCAAGACTCCAAACACCCGCTGGTAACCCGGCGGCGAGACGCCGCCGAGCCAGCCGCCGAGACGGCAGCGCTCCCGGGCCCTACGGCAGCGTGATTGACTCCGTGGCGACGTTGTAGAACGCGTCGACGGCGCGGACGATGACGAACTTGCCGGCCAGACTGCCGCGTTTCAGACGATAGGTTTCGCTCGGTGAGTCGCTGATGCCGTCGACGGGGGTGATGCGGATCCACTTCTGCGCGTCGGCCGAATATTCGACCTTGCCGATGGGCGAGAGCTTGTCGGTGACGTGGATGACGACGTCATCCCCTTCCGGCGTGAACGTGATCACGGGCGGGGTGTTGTCGATCGTGAAGTCGATCCCCTCTTTGACGTCGGTCAGCGCCATGTCGGGGTTGTCCTGGCCGTCGGTCACGGAGAGCCGCAACTCGTAGGCGCCGTCGGGCAGTTGCGATGTATCGAAGTTCATCGAGGTCTCGTCGACGTTCTCCCTCAGGCGGAGCCACTTCTCGCTGCCCTTACGGCGGAACGAAAGCGTGTAGCGGAGCGAGTCGCCGTTGTCGTCGTGGGCGCGCCAGCTCACCGTGCGGAAGCCCTTGCGGTAAACCCTCTTGCCGGGCTCGTTCTTATCGCGCGGCGTATCGAGGCTGGTGAAGATGCCGTACTCGTCGGGATTCGTCGCCTCGACCACCTGCGGCGACTGCGGATAGCTGCTGGTGATGTAGACGACGGCCGGATCCTGGACGACGACATTGTCGATGACCGGAGCGACGTTGCGATTGATGAACGCCACCGTGACGGCGTCGACGGAGATATTCGCGGCAGGCTTGGGCATGGTCAGCTTCCACTGCACATACCTTCCCGGTGGAGCATCGATGGCCCCGCTGATGGCGTTCGAGGCGGCGCTCCACGGGCTCCAGGTGGCGTCCGGTGTCCGCGTGTTGCCGGAATGGAAGGCGATGCCGAGGTGCCCGTCGCCGACATTCTCGCCCTCGATGCGGTAGGTGCCGAAGCGCGAGAATCGCTCCACATCCTTCGCCGCAGAGCGGAACTCCGCCTTGGCGCCTGGGCCTGCCTCCATGCGATAGACGGCGCCGCTGTTGGTGGTGGTGATCAGCGTCTCGCTTCCCACCGTGGCGATGGAGACGACCTGCTTCTCGGGCACGCTGCCAACCAGGGAGACCTCGCTCCCCCGCAGCTCATAGATGCGGCCCTGCGGGCCGGTGGCCAGGAGGACCGAGCCGTTCGGGCCGCCGGTGATTCCGTAGGCCATCTCGTGCTCGAACTTGCGGACGACTTCGACGAAGCCGTCGGGATTGATCTTGTAGATCTCGCCGCTCCCGCCCGGGGTGCCTGGCGTCGATCCCGTGCTGTCGTCGAAGGAGACACTGACTTCGACGTTCCCTGACGCTTCCTCTTTCTTGGGCTCGCTGGCTGGGGCGCTGGCCGATGGGGATGCCGCACCCGTCTGCGCGGTTGGTTTCGCGGGATTCGCCTTCGCGGGCGCGGTGGCCGGCAGGACATTGCTCGCCGCGGAGGCCCAGCCGATGCCGTTGGCATCGATGTAAATCGAGGAGATCTCCGAGAGCGACGAGTCGTACAGGGCGTGCGCGGCACCGTCGGGTCTGATCTCGTAGATCCGCCCTTTCGCCGAGCCGCCGGCGAGAATCGTTCCATCTTTCTTCACCGCCAGCGCGCGCAGGTGGGTATCCGGCGAGTCGAAGAGGACCTTTCCCTCCCCTTTCGGCGTCACCCGGAAGAGCTTTCCACCGACGCCGGTGGCCACGGCCAGATCGCCGTTCGGCAGAAAGGCCATGGCCCAGATGTAGGCCTCCTTCGGATCGTAGAAGACCGTCGACTTTCCGTCGCTGGGGTCGATGCGGTAGACCTTTCCGTTCGGCGAGGTGCCCGCGTAAAGCGCACCGTCGTGGAAGGCCAGGGCATAGATCTCCGGCTCCGGCGCGGTGTAGATCACTTTCAGATCCGTCCCGCGCAGACGGTAGACCTTCCCGTCGTTGCCGGTGCCGAAGAAGTGATCGCCGTTCGAGCCCGCCACCTGCGCGAGCACGAACGGATCGGTGAACGTACCGACCTTTTTCAGCGAAGGGCCGGGCCGAAGCTCGCCGCGCGAAGTGACCGCGAAGCCGTCGATATCACCGGCCAGAAAGTCCTCGGCGTTCCGGACCCGCCAGAACTGCGGAGCGACGGCAAAGAGGTTTGATGCTGCGAACAACAGGACTGCCAGCGCGACGACACGACGCATCAGAATTTCTTCCTTTCGAGTGGCCGGGGAGCGGGGGGCTGTTCATCGAGCGCCGTTCTCCCCACCGCGCTTTTCAGCGGGGGGGAGAAGGACGCTCGACCAACACATTTGTGCGAGATTCCACTGAGATTGTGAGTGCCGATCAACTGGCCGGCTTGATGTCGAGATCGATCTTCACGACTCCGTCGACGATATAGCCGAGCGGATGCGCGAGATGCTGGGAAGCATGGTAACGGACGGGAGCCTGCGGCCCATTCGACGAGTCACTGCTCACGATGGCACGCATCGTGGGCGGGAGGTCCGGCAGGTAGACGCCGGCCGTAACCGCGCCGTCCGACGGCTGGTACAGGCCCAGGGTCAGTTCGGTCGACGGGCGAAGCCGCCGAAGGACGGCGATGACCTGATCGAGGCTGCGAGGATCGGGCGGGACGAGCATGAAGTCGACCTGATTGAGTACCGAGCCGCTGCCGACGAGCAGGTAGGCGGCCCCCGCCGGCTGGCTGTCGGGAATGGTCACGTCGAACGTATCGGTGAAGGCTTCGCCGCGGTATGGCTTCAGGACGGCCCGCACCTTGACGAGGTCTCCGGGATGAACGCGGCCCCTGTCCGGCATTTCCAGTGATGCCTCGAGGATCTTGGCGATCTTGAGATCGTCCGTGTGGCGGAAGTGGATCTTCACCGATTCGATGTCCGCGGGGCGAAACTCGTTCGACATCACGTAACCGGCCACGACGGCGAGATAGGACGGGATGGCCTGGCGCGCCTGCGCCCCGGCCCAACCCTCACGCAGAGTGATCGGCTCGGCGAAGCCTTTCAGCTTGATCTCCGACTCCAGCATCACCGTCCGCTCGCCGGCGGCGCGCTGGGAGTTGGCGACCACCGTGTCGGCGGCCATGGCCAGGATCAGCG
>DATLWH010000174.1:0-7600 GCA_035576505.1 Thermoanaerobaculia bacterium
AGCGGCGCGTTGAAGCATGTCCGAGCGTTTTTCGTTCCAACGGTTGATGAGCGGCTCAAGGTGTGTTTCACGCTGTGCTAGGTGCGCGAGGAGCGTGATAGCAAGCGGGAGCCGGTCCATTGATTCGAGCAACTCGTCGAGATTTGGGTCGTCTGAGAAACGCGTGGCGATGGCGAGAAAGGCTTCGCGTGCCGCAGAAAGAGGAAGCCGTGGTGGCTCGATTGGATCGCGCCAGAGGATTCCTGCGGGGCGTTCGATTCCGCGCACGGTGACGATTAGTTGCAGAGCGTCTATTCCGCTTAGCAACGCTAGGAATTCTTCCACTTCAATGGTCGATGATTGCCATGGAGTTTCGAAGTTGTCGAGGACCAGAATCGAAGGCCCGGAAGCCAAGGCCGCAAGCACGGCACTAGACAGTTGAGCCCCGCTTGTGATGCTGAGGTGCGCAGCGATCACGCTGACGAGACCATCGCGGTTTGTTGCGGCGTCGCACCGCACGAAGAAGCGGCGCCCACCGAACCGAGCCGCCACTTGCAGGTCGCGGAGTGCGGCAAGGGCCACTGTTGTCTTGCCGATCCCTCCGGTACCCAGAACGGCGATCCGCGTCGGCGCTGCGGAAAGGAGAGCTTCGACGATCGCTGCAACTTCTGTCTTACGGCCGAAGCAAGGGCCTTGGTGTGGCAGGGTCGGGATAACTTCAGAAGGTTTCGCCGGCGCAGGTTCTTCATTCTCTGGAGCAAGCGACCGGAGAAAAAGCGAGAGTTCTTCGTATCCTGCCCCGTATGGCAGCGGATACAACTTCCTCTCAGGCGGATGTTTCCGCCGTAACTCGTCGACATCTTTCGCGCGGCAGAGAATGAAATGCCGGAACGGCGAGTCAGCGAGCGCGTCTTCGGTCCACCGGAAGAACTCATCGAAGTGTGGGTCGGCGAGTCCGTCGCCGCAGCCGACGAATACGAGCGTCTTGAGCGTTCGAACCGCGGAAAGGATCGCGTTCGCGTGACGGCTCGAGACCACCTGTGCGTACGATCGGAGATCAAGGATCACTGACTCAGGATGCTCATAGTCGCCGTGAAGATGGATGACACCTTTTCGACGTCCGCGCAACACCTCTTCCACGGCTGCGGCATCGGTCCATGGAATCGCCGGCCCACCGAGGAGGTGGTCGTAGTTCGTCGTGGCTAGTGTCATACCGACCGCATGCAACGCATCGACAACCTCGGCATGCTTCACGGTGAGCTTCCCTACGCTGTCCTGCAGCCAGGCACGAAAGTCGTTGCCGAGCTTTACACGCACCGTCTGCGCGGCGCCGAGGAGCAGATCGAGATCGCCGGACTCGATCTGCTGTCGCGTCAGGTTCGCCACAGGCTCCGTCATGAGGCCGAGACTCCGCGCGTAATCGATCGCATGGCGCAGCAATCCTGTCCACGACGCACAGGGCATGTTGCCGGTAGCCTGAACCGAAACGCCTGAGCCGACGACGAAAACGACGCTGTCATCGGCGATGCGCTGCTTCAGCTCGTCGAGAAGCTCGTTGTCCGACATGCGGGCATTATTTCACGCAGGCGAGGCCGCCGGCCGCACCCGCTATAATCGTCCCCTCGATGGAGCAACTCCAACTGCACTACGTCGATCTCGGCGTGCCGCGGGTCATGGACCTGAAGCACGAGCTGTCCGTTGGGCGCACCGAGGGGAATGATCTGATCCTGAATCACCCCTCGGTCTCGCGAAAGCACGCCAGGTTCGAGTTGCGCGGGGAGCACTGGTGGGTGGTCGACCTGAAGTCGACGAACGGAGTGAAGCTCAACGGGAACCTCGTCACCGAGGCGCAGGTGGCGGCGGGGGACAAGATCTCGGTCGGCTCCGTCCTGCTCGACGCCCGGGCATTGCCGTCCGTCGATTTCAACGCGGACTCGATGTTCGACAACCCCTCGGGGACGGTCATCCGGCGCATCTCCGATTTCAACTCCGAGTTCGGCCTCGACATCTCCGAGGGTCTCGACAACAAAGCGACGGTCACGCGTCCGCCGTCCCAACCCGGTTTGCGAGAGCCGGCCGTGTCGCGCGAGAAGATCTTCCAGGTCCTCGTGCAGGTGGCCAAGGCGCTGCTGGCGTCCGAAGAGCTGCAGGTCGTGCTGACCACGGTCATGGACATTATCTTCAAGTACCTGCCGGTCGAGCGCGGGCTGATCATTCTCTTCGATGAGGAAGGCAACCCCATCCCGAAGCTCACCAAGTTCATCGACGGCGCCGAGCAGCAGGACATCCCCATCTCGCGCACGATCCTGAAGATGGTGGCGCAGCAGCAGGTGGCGCTGATGACTTCGAACGCGCTCGAAGATGCGCGCCTCCTCGGCGGGAAGTCGATCGCCATCCACGGCATCCGCTCGGCCATGTGCGTGCCGCTCTGGAACCGCCAGCGCGTCATCGGCGCGGTGCAGGTCGACTCGCCGATCCACATCGGCAGCTTCACCGAGGAGGACCTCGATCTGCTGACGGCGCTGGCGAACTTCGCCGCCGTGGCCATCGAGCGCGCCCAGCTCGCTGAGAAGATCGAGGAAGAGCGGAAGATCCGTGCGCGCATGGAGCGCTACCACTCACCGGCGGTGGTTGACGAAATCGTGAGGGGTTCCATCTCCATCTCCACGGAATCGGAAGTCCGCAGCACCGATGTCTCGATTCTGTTCGCCGACATCAGCGGCTTCACGACCGTGTCCGAGACGAAGAAGCCGGAGGAGGTCGCCGAGTTCCTGTCGCACTTCTTCTCCTGCGCCGTGGAGTCGATCTTCGCCTATGGCGGAACGCTCGACAAATTCATCGGAGATGCGGTGATGGCCTTCTTCGGCGCACCGCTGGCGCAGAGTGATCACGCTGACCGCGCCGTGCTGACGGGCCTCATGCTCCAGCGAATGGTGAACGACTGGAACGTGGAGCGGGCCAAGACCGACCTGCCGGCGGTGATGGTGCGCGTCGGCATCAACAGCGGCCTGGCCGTGGTCGGCAACGTCGGCACCGAGAAACGCGTCGACTATACGGTCCTGGGTACATCGGTGAATATCGCGTCACGCCTCGAAAGCGGCGTGGCCAAGCCGGGGCAGGTGGTCATTTCGCAGAACACGATGGACCGGATCATGGGCAGCTTCGAGACCGAGCCGCTCGGCGAGTTTGCGCTGAAGGGACTGCAGCAGAAGATGCCCGTGTTCGCCGTGACGGGCACGGTCGGCCTTGGAGCTACCCCGGCTCCCGCGTTGCAGGGAGCATCGACGACGGGCTGACTATCTGTGTTCATCTGCGTCATCTGCGGACCAGTTTTTATCCGCAGATGACGCAGATGGACGCAGATAAGATAGCGTCCATGCCTTTTCTCGAAGCGCATTCGCTTTCGAAAACGTACCGCAATGCCGAGGTTCCGGTACCGGTGCTCAACGACCTCCAGCTCACCGTGGAACGGGGGGAGATGCTGGCCATCGTCGGCCCGTCAGGCATCGGCAAGTCGACGCTGCTGCATCTGCTCGGCGGTCTCGATCGCCCGGACATGGGCACCATCCGAGTTGCTGATTCCGTAGTCTCCTCGATGAGCAATGACGAGCTGGCTCGCTTTCGCAATCGCAATGTCGGCTTCGTCTTCCAGTTTCATCATCTGCTGCCGGAGTTCACCGCGGCCGAGAACGTTGCCATGCCGGGGTGGATTGGAAGGTTCGACAGGCACGATGCGTTGAACAGGGCCTCTGCGCTTCTGGCGGAGCTGGGGCTGGAAGGGCGTGCGCGTCACTTTCCGAATCAACTCTCCGGCGGCGAGCAACAGCGCGTTGCCATCGCGCGCGCGCTTTTGACGGAGCCGCTCTTGTTCCTGGCCGACGAACCGACCGGCAACCTCGATCTGGAGACCAGCGAGCGTGTGTTCGATTTGATGCGGGAATGTCACGTGAAACGCGGTTTGACCAGTGTGATCGTCACGCACAATCGTGAGCTGGCGGCCCGATGCGACCGGGTGTTCGAGATGAGCGCTGGCGTGAGGGGTTAAACTACATCCAACGCCCATGTTCGAAAAATACAACGAGAAAGCACGCCGCGCACTTTTCTTTGCCCGTTACGAAGCCTCGAAGCTCGGCTCCCGCGTCATCGAGTCCGAGCACATCCTCCTCGGCGTCCTGCGCGAGGGGGAAGAAATCATCAAGGAAATCTTCTCGCGCTTCAACGTGAAGCCGGAGCAGATCCGCCGCGAGGTGGAGGGCGATCGGCCCTTTGTCGACCGCATCTCGTCGTCCGCCGAGCTGCCTCTCTCCGAGGAATCGAAGAAGATCCTTGCCTACGCCGCGCACGAAGCGGAATCGATGCTCCACCAGTACGTCGGCACCGAGCACCTGCTGATCGGCATCCTGCGCGTCGAGTCGTCCACGGCCGCGCGGATCCTCACCGCCAGAGGCCTGAACGTCTACGGCGTGCGCGAGGAGACGATCTCGATCCTGAAAGAGCGCGAGGCGGATAAGCAGAAGAAGGAATTGCCGTTCCTGGCCGAGTACGCGCGCGACCTGACGGCGATGGCGCACTCCGCGCAGTTCGATCCGCTCATCGGCCGCGAAAAGGAAGTCGAACGTATCATCCAGATCCTCTCGCGGCGGACGAAGAACAACCCGATCCTTCCCGGTGAGCCCGGCGTCGGCAAGACGGCCATCGTCGAGGGACTTGCGCAGAGGATCGTCGACGGAAACGTTCCGCTCTTCATCGCCAACAAACGCATCCTCTCGCTCGATCTTTCGCTCATCGTGGCGGGGACGAAGTACCGCGGCCAGTTCGAGGAGCGGCTCAAGGGGATCATCAAGGAGCTCAAGGAAAACACCGACATCATCATCTTCATCGATGAGATCCACTCGCTGATCGGGGCTGGATCCGCCGAGGGCTCGCTCGACGCTGCCAACATCCTCAAGCCGGCACTATCGCGTGGAGAGATCTCCTGCGTCGGCGCGACCACGATCCGCGAGTACCGGCGTTACATCGAGAAGGACCGATCACTTCTCCGCCGCTTCCAGGCCATCAATGTCGCGCCGCCGAATGAGGACGAGACGCTGGCCATCCTGGAAGGGGTCAAGGAGCGTTACGAGAGCTTCCACAAGGTCAAGTACTCGGACACGGCCATCCGCAGCGCGGTCTATCAGTCGAACCGCTACATCACGGACCGCTTCTTCCCCGACAAGGCCATCGACATCCTCGACGAGGCCGGCGCGAAGGTGAAGCTGCGCCGCGTGGCCGATACGCAGAACCTGCGGCGGCTGGAGTCGGAGATCCGCTCGATCGTCAAGGAGATGAAGAAGGCCATCTCGGACAAGGATTTCGAAAAGGCCGTTTTCCTCCGCGAGCGCGAGATCGAGCTGAAGGAAGAGGTGGAGCGCTTCAAGCAGGAGCGTGAGGCGGTCGGCGAAGAGTTGATGGAAGTGACCAAGAAGGACGTCGAGGAGATCATCAGCTCCTGGACCGACATCCCCGTGACCTCCATCGAGGCCGACGAAGCGGCGAAGCTCATCAACATGGAAGACTCGCTGATGCGGCGGGTCGTCGGCCAGGACAAGGCCATCCGCGCCATCTCGCGGGCCATCCGGCGCTCGCGTCTCGGCGTCGCCTCGCCCAACCGCCCTATGGGCTCGTTCATCTTTCTCGGCTCGTCGGGCGTCGGCAAGACCGAGGTGGCGCGCCGCCTGGCCGAGTTCCTCTTTGGCTCGCAGCGGCACCTGATCCGCTTCGACATGTCGGAGTACATGGAGAAGCACGCCGTGTCGAAGCTCATCGGTTCGCCGCCCGGCTACGTCGGCCACGAGGAAGGCGGCCAGCTCACCGAGCGCGTGCGCCGCAATCCGTACTCGGTGGTGCTGCTCGACGAGATCGAGAAGGCACATCCTGACATCTCGAACATCCTGCTGCAGATTCTCGAGGACGGCATCCTGACCGACTCGCTGGGGAATCAGATCGACTTCCGCAACACGCTGATCATCATGACCAGCAACCTCGGCACGCGCTTCCTGACGACGAAGGGACACATGGGCTTCCGCGAAAAGTCGAGCGAAGGCGACCAGAAGTCAGCCGAGGCCATGATCCACCAGGAGCTGAAAAAGGAATTCAGCCCCGAGTTCATCAACCGGATCGACGACATCATCATCTTCAACCCTCTGACCCAGATCGAGCTCCGGGAGATCTGCCGGCTGCTGGTCGACGACGTGAACCTGGCGCTCGTACCGAAGGGTGTCCAGATCGCCATCGACGACTCGGTCATCGACTGGCTGCTCCGCCGTGCCGAAGAGGAGTCGAACTCCGGCGCCCGCCCGTTGCGGCGCGCCATCCAGCGCTATATCGAGGACGAGTTGTCGGAGTTCCTGATCCGCCACAAAGACTCCGTCCCCGAGTGGATCGACTTCACGATGAACGCGAGTGAGGTGTTGCTGATGCCGAGAAGCAGCGAAGCGTTGACGTCGTAGGGTCGGTCGCCATGTGGGAAGACCAATCGTCAAAGAAACCAGAGAAGCGCGAGCAGAGTTATTCGCCCGATTCAATAATGACCTCGGTGCTTGTGTGTCGTTTCCTTCGCGAGAAGGAGAATGAGCATGCTGCTCGCGTAGTGACGTTTGAGCCTCGGCGTCCGAGACAGTAGCGCTCAACCTTCCGAGGTACGATCACGGCGAACGCGGGCCAGCTGCGTGGGTCTGCGCTTGGTTATAAGCCAAGATGAGTTCGCGCCCGCGACCAGGTCTCTTCGGTCCATACCATCGCCGTTCGCTTTCACGTGCGGACGAAAACGAGGCGATCTGCTCGACAAATCAGTTGTGGGGCCGGAGACGCCGGAACTTCTTCGCCGGGTTGATTCCAGCGGTAAAAGCGTGGGAGGGTCCGATTCCCGAAGGGATTGTCGGCGTGGAGTTCTATACCGACGTGGCGCCCGATCCAGGATCCGCACCAGGTTGGCCTGAGTGGAGTCAGGGCCGCGCAGGAGTCATCGTTCTCGAGCAAGATGAGTTGGTAGCGATCCCCGTTATTGTTACCATCAGACACGACACGGAGTAGACATATGCGAGTGGCGAAGCCGAACGAGTTAAAGAGTCACGCCTTGCCGATTCTGACCGCCCGTGTGTCCGAATCGGAACTGACGAAGTGGTTCCCTGTTCGATTTCAGCACATCTCCGACCCGCAGGAAGCGCCGGAACCGTCGAAAGCGGCTCTCATCAAGCTCGATGCCGGTGACTATTTCGTTCTCTACTACGGCGAGATATCGAAACAACTGATGTTGCGCATCCCGGAAGCGACCGATGCCTCGGCGTTCCTGAGTGCCTTGTTCCGCGAAGTGCCGCTTCCGCGCACACGCATCCTGTGGCGTCGTGAAGACGCGCGCCTGCCCCGGCATATCGCCGCAAATCGGTTATCAGCGCCGGTGGCAGGCCGTCGAAGTAAGTAGCACCTACCCTTCCGAAGTACGATGCTGCCGTGACCGCTCTCAGCATCGACCTCGCTGTTCCCGCGCAACTCCTCGTGCTCATCGGCGGCGGCGAGTTCTCCTTCGGGGAGACCCGCGAGATCGATGAGTTCCTGCTGCGAAGCATGCCGGCAGATCGGCGCA
>DATLWH010000175.1:0-6635 GCA_035576505.1 Thermoanaerobaculia bacterium
AAGGGGGGGGGGGGGGGGGGGGGGGGGTGTTGGGGGAAGGGGAATCGTTCGCGCTGCTCGAAAGGGTTGGCTAGTCGCAATTTGCGCCGGGGGCTCGGCAGCTGTAGCGTCAACGGCTCGCAGGCGAGGGCGACTCGTCCCTTTGCCGAGAACGAGCCAGGCGCAGCAACTCAATGCACTGTCCAGAATGCCGGCAACTGATGTCGAAGGGATACGCCGAGCTCTGCCGGAGCTTCGCGAATGCTTCGCGCTCATCGGCGGTCAGTCTCGTTTTCTCCGCGAGCGAAACATTCGAATATGAGCTACTAAGACCATCACAGAGAACCGTGGCCTTCGAATGTCAGCAGTGTGAAACTCTGATCCTTACGGTGCAACCTTGGCTTCCATAGCCGTGTGTCCAATCTGCCAGGGGGAGCTCGTCCTGGGTTTGGTTCGCTTTCGAAACACGGCCTGGGGAGCAATCGTTGACTGGGGGCTGACTATGTTTCTGGCCACGTTTAATCCGGACAAGGGGAAGCGTCGAACGTTCCTGGCTCCCTGGCGGCGAAAGCCCGCGAGAGCGTGCGTCAAGTGTCACAGCGTCGTGCTCGCGCCGAAACGACTGGGGCCCGGGGCCGCCGTCTGACTCTTCGCTCCGCGATTCGCAAAACGAGACCAGGCACAAGTTGAGCGAGGCAAACAAGGAAGAAATCTTGGTCGAAGAAATCTGGTCAACCCGAACGATGCCGCCAACTCCATCCGGGTGACAATGTGTTGCTGGAGAGCTGATGCGTCGAACGGTGGCTTTTGCAATCGCACTCGTTGTGACGCAGAGCGCAAGGGCGGGGTCGGTTACGCCGTCACGAGTGCAGCACCTGATTGCCGCTGTCGGCCCGAACGACGCGGTTACACGTCTCTTTGCTTCTGACCACGATTCCGCAATCCTGCTCCGCGGCATCGCCTCGGGAAGCACGGCGTGGCTTCGCGTTGCGGTGAGGCTGGCACCGGGACTCGACGCCCACCCACGCGAGGAAGTCCTCTCGAGGTTGGGAGTGGCACTCCGGCACCATTCCGATCGCGTTCTGTTTGTGGCGCCCGAAGCGTTCTCGATCGCGGAAATCTGCGGAGCTCCGGACGTGGATGAGTACGAACATCTCGCTCCGGCGCTGTCGGAGCTGCGTGCACGCCAGACCTCTGTCCGTGCAGTAACATCCAGAAAGGTCTCTCGGCCCCGCGAAGAGTGCCTTGCAGCGCTTGCTGCCGCCGAGAAGCCGTTGCGCGCCTTCTTTGTCAATCCGTAAAAGGCCGTTTACTCGCCGGAGGCGCGGAGACACACCCAAATGCCAATCGTCGAAATTTACGCCAACGGCCTTTTGATCGGGCACGGATCACTCGACGCCTTCGACGACGGGATGGGCGTGGCATCTGGACCGTTTCAACCGAGCGCTCCGTACGTAGCGGTCCGGGCGGGAATCATGGCAGCGGCCGAAGCCAGACTTCAGAACTTGAGGTGCGACGACGTCGTACTCGAGGCCAGGGCGCCTTCGGGCGAAGTCATCTCGGCAGGCTTCATTCAAATCGACGACTTTGAGGATGTGGATGTCGATCCCGAGGTCTCCATCCAGTTCAGCGACCACTGGCAGTGGTTGCGAGTTTCAGGAGCGTTTGACGTCAGGCGAGGCGACGTCCCATGAACGTCATTGAGCACTTCCTCATCGGCTGGTGTATCGCGAATGTGTCGCCGGAGCTTTCCGGCCGCGACCGGACCATCGTCACCGTTGCTGCGGTCATTCCTGATGTGGACGGGTTGGGCCTGCTCGTTGAAATCCCGACCCGTAACACGGCGCACCCACTGCTCTGGTGGACGGAGTATCACCATGTGCTCGGTCACAACATTGGGTTCGCTCTCTTCGTGGCCGCAATCGCGTGTGTGCTGGCCACGAAGCGTCTCCAGACCACGGCGTTGGCGGTCGTGAGCTTCCACTCCCACATCCTGGGGGACATACTCGGCGCACGTGGGCCGGACGGTTATCAGTGGCCGATCCCCTACTTCCTGCCATTCTCACCGACGCCGCAGCTATCGTGGCAGGGGCAGTGGGCCTTGAACGCCTGGCAGAACTTCGTGATCACCGGTGTCGCGCTCGCGATGACCTTCCTGCTGGCCTGGCGCCGAGGATACTCACCGATTGGCATCTTCTCGAAGCGGGCCGACGCCCGGTTCGTCGAGACATTGCGGGATCGCTTCGGCACGCCCGGCTTGTAGCGCCTAAGGCCCATGACCACAGTCACGATTGACACCGGACGAATCGTTGATTGGGACAGCTTTCACTCCGTGTTCGCGGAAGCGCTCGGGTTCCCGGATTTCTACGGTCGGAACATGGATGCCTGTGGCCAAAGCCGAGGTGCCAGGCCTTCGTTTTTCGCTTGCCCGTAAGCCATTGATCAGCCGGCACTTACTTGGATCAGGTTTCACCTTCCGTTCGGCTCGATGATTATTTTGATGTGGTTACGAGAGAACCAGACTCACGCGAGGCGCGAAGTGGAGAACGAACCTTCGCGTCTTCGCGTCTTCGCGTCTTCGCGTGAGACTACTCCCAGCTTAGCGTCAAAGCATTGAACGGCTGATACTTACGGCTTCATCGTTGGGTATGATCCTCCGGCCGAACGCCGAGGGGCCAGGCCTTTGTTTTTTGCTTCCCCGTAAGCCATTGATCAGCATGCCCTTATCGGAACCAGGTTTCACCGATCGTTCGGTTCGATGATTATTTTGATGTGATCGCGGCCCTATGCGCGCGTGAGAGATCCGAGGGCCGGCTCGGAGCGCCTCCGCAGGCTCGCGGTGACGGCGAACCGTTGAGAAGCAGCGTCAGGGATGGCCGTTGCCTTCGCCTCACGCTTAGCGTCAAAGCATTGAACGGCTGATACTTATGGCTTCATCGTTAGGTGTGATCTTCACGGGAAGGGTCACGATCCGGCGGCGACAGATCGTGATCTATCAGGCATTGATCGCGATCCAAAAATTTGGATTCGTATCAACCATGGTTTGATCGCGATCTATCCGGCATTGATCGCGATCTAAAATTTTTGATCCGTATCAACCATGGTTTGATCGTGATCTATCCGGCATTGATCGCGATCTAAAAATATTGATCCGTATCAACCATCGGTTGATCGCGATCTATCCGACATTGATCGCGATCTAAAATTTTTGATCCGCATCAACCATCGGTTGATCGCGATCTACCCAGGATTGATCGGGATCTACGGTCCATCGATCACGACCCTCCGGGCTGAGATCGTGACCTGCCGGGCAGAGATCGCGACCCCACCGATCGCGATCGCATCCGCCTTACGTAGGTCGGACTCTCCAGTCCGACCGGCGCTTGGGAGCACGGTACTTGATCACCGCCTGTGGTTAAGAGCTGCGCAAGCTCCGGTCGGACTGAGAGTCCGACCTACGTACCAGGGGCGGCCCTTGGCCGCCCTGGGCAATCTGGAGCGTCGAATCCGGGATCGCCCGTCACGGTAGTCGCTCCGGACACCCCCTCTGTGACCTTTTCTCCGAGGACGCGTCTAAGAGATAGGAGCCGGCAAGGAGGCTCGATCTCGTTGCCGACGAAAGGAGAGAGATTTCCAGGAACGTCCGTCCCGGAAATCGCTCCGCACCCCCTCTGTGACCTTTTCTCCGCTGCCGCGTCTAAGAGATAGGAGCCGGCAAGGAGGCTCGAGTTCGATCCACGAAAGGAGAACGAGATGCCCAGGAACGTCCGTCCCGGAAATCGATCCGCACCACGCCCGTAACCTTTTCCTCCGACGCATCGTCTGAGAGATAGAGCCGGCAAGGAGGCTCACGAAAGGAGAACGAGATGTCCAGGAATGTCCGCCCCGGAAATCGATCATCGCCCTCCCCCGTAACCTTTCCCTCCCCTCATACGTCACAGAGATTGAGCCTGGCAAGAAGGCTCGTTCCCCGACTGTCCGAGCAAAGGAGATAGAGATGAGCACGAAAAACCGCACCGGAAACCGTTCCTCCCACACCGCCGTCCAGAAGCCCTCGAAGAGCACCCCCTCGGCCATCCCGGACCCTGTGGCCGCAGCCGCCAGGATGGTGGAGTTGCTCAACGAAATGGAGGCCATCATCCCCGATCTGACACAGCCGGATATCACGAAGATCAAGCGCACGTCCCAGGGCGCGAAGTTCGGCCGCGCGCTCATCCCGCCCATGATCAACGCCGTCAACAACTATCCGCCGTTTCAGCAGCGCAACATCTTCGACCCCGCTGCGGCTCAGGATGCCGTCGACTACCACGGCCAGATGCACCCGATCACGCAGAGGATGGCCGCGATCACGATGGCCATGTCGTATTCGATGAATCACAAGCTGGCCATCTCCGGCGAGCAGGCCCTCCAGTTGTTTCAATGGGCCAAGCGTCACGTGAAGCAGCCTGAGGGCGGCGGGGCGCGAACCTATGTCGATGACTTGCAGAGTGTCCTCGATCGGACGATCAACCGCCGTAAGCCGCAGAAACCCGCCAGTACCCCTCCCTCCACCACCCCCTCGAACACTCCCCCTTCCACTCCCCACACACAGGGCTTTCTGGCCCCCTCTCTTTCTGCGAAGGCGAAGGCGAAGAGCGATCCGGACGACGATCAGATCCTCGATCTCGTTCACGAGATCGCCAAGGATCCGAAGAAGTAGCCGCGCGTGAAGAAGGGGCGCCGCGTGAATGAGTACGCGGCGCCCCTTTGGTCGCGGTTGCGAGGTTGCACTGCGGTGGGGTGGGGAGTGGGGGGTGGGGAGTGGGCGTGCCGCGATACAGCGAGACCCAGCAACCCAGCAACCACTGCACACACTCCCACCCCCCACTCCCTACCCCCCACCCCCCACACCCCACCCGGCACCCCTTTCGCAGCGCTCTCAGCCGCAGATGTACCGCGTACCGAGGGCCACCTACCGGATCCAGTTCAACGCCGGCTTCACCTTTGCCGATGCGCGGGACATCGTCCGCTACCTCGCCGAGCTCGGGATCAGCGACATCTACGCCTCGCCGATCCTCCGCGCGCGCAAAGGGAGCGGGCATGGATACGACGTCGTCGATGCCAATACGCTCAATCCCGAGCTGGGGACGGACGACGACTTCAACGCCCTCCACGCCGCGCTGCAAGGACGGCAGCTGGGCCTGCTGCTCGACATCGTTCCGAACCACATGGCGGCCAGCGCCGAGAACGCCTGGTGGATGAGCGTTCTCGAAAACGGCGAGCACTCGCGCTTCCTCCACTACTTCGACATCGACTGGACGCCGGTGACGGCACGGGGCCAAACGGTGAGCAAGGTTTTGCTCCCCATCCTTGGCAAGCCGTATGGCGAGGCGCTGGAGTCGCGCGAGATCCAACTGCACTACGACGTGGACGGCTTCTTCTTCACCTATTACGACAACCGCCTGCCGCTGGCGCCGGCCTCCTACGGCCAGGTGCTGCGGCATTGCATCGAGTCGCTCCCCGCCGAGGGGGTGGCCATCGAGCTACGCGAACTGGCCAAAGACGACGCAGCGACACCGAACAGCAAGTTCCTCAAGGAAACGCTCTGGCGCATCTACGAGCAGGACCCCACGTTCCGCGATGCCCTGAACGAGGTCATCGCGCGGATCAACGGCCGGGCCGGCCAGGCCGGGAGCTTCGACGACCTCGATGTGCTTCTGGACGCCCAGTGGTACCGCCTGGCCTACTGGCGCATGGCCAGCGAGACGATCAACTACCGGCGCTTTTTCGATGTCACCGATCTCGTCGGCGTGCGCGTCGAGAATCCGGAGGTGTTCGAAGCCCGCAACCGCCGCACGCTGGAGTTGATCGCGGAAGGAAAAGTGACCGGGCTGCGCATCGATCACATCGACGGCCTCCACGACCCGATCGGCCACATGCGCAAACTGCAAGCGCGCCTGGCCGGCGAGTCGAACGGCAAGCCGCCCGGCGAGAACGGCTTTTACATCGTCGTGGAGAAGATCCTCGCGCACGGCGAGGAGCTGCCGCGCGACTTCCAGGTCAGCGGCACGACCGGCTACGACTTCCTCGATTCCGTCAACGCCCTCTTCGTCGATCCGCATGGACTGCGGCAGCTCGATCGCTTCTATCGCGCGTTCACCGGCCTCACGGCTGGATTCGACGACATCTGCTACGAACGCAAGAAGCAGATCATCCACGAGCTCTTCTCCGGCGAGATGCGCACGCTTGGGGGACAGCTCAGCGCGGTGGCGATACCGGACCGGAACGCCCGCGATTTTGCGCCGGTCGATCTCACCTCGGCGCTGACCGAGGTCACGGCCTGCATGCGCGTCTATCGCACGTACCTCCGCGAAGGAGAGATCGCCTCGTCGGACGAGCGGACCGTACGCGCGGCCATCGCCGAAGCACGACGCCGGGCAGGCGCCACGATCGATGCTCGGCTCTTCACATTCCTCGAGCGCGTTCTCCTCGTCGATCCGCCGCCTTATGTTGCCTCGGAGCGCGAGCATTGGCTCGCCTTCGTGATGCGCTGGCAGCAGTTCACCGGCCGCGTGATGGCCAAGGGGGTCGAGGACACGGCCTTCTACAACTACAACCGGATGTCGGCGCTCAACGAGGTCGGGGGCGATCCCGGCCGCTGGGGGACGAGCCTCGAG
>DATLWH010000176.1:0-9436 GCA_035576505.1 Thermoanaerobaculia bacterium
CCCCGCCGGCCTCGAAGAAGCGTGGCAACACCGTGAGCACGACGCCCGTTCTCGACCCAACGCCGTCCGCCGAGAATGTCTTTGCCGACCCGCAGGCAACGGTCCCGCAGCAGCAGGTGGGAACCCCGCCGAGCGGTACGCTGTTGTCGGCTGGCGCCGGCGGCCGCACGCTCGGGAGCGGCGAAAAAGCGTATACGGGTGAGCCGCTTTCGCTGAACCTCAAAGACGCCGACATCAAAGACGTCCTGCGGACATTTGCCCAGCTTACGGGCCTCAACATCGCAATCGACCCGACGGTCACCGGTTCGGTCACCGTCGATTTCGTCGATGTGCCGTGGGATCAGGCGCTGGAGATCATCCTGCGCCAGAACTCACTCGCATACCAGCTCGAAGGGAACGTGATGCGGGTGGGAACGGCCGCGCGCCTCTCCGACGAGGCCGAGGCGAACCGCCGTCTGACCGAGCAGGAAAGGCTGAATGTCCCGCTGAACACGGTCGGGTTCAAGCTCTCCTACGCCCGCGCCCAGGACGTGGCCAACCTCCTGAAAGAGATGGCCTCGCCGCGCGCCCGGCTGATCGTCGATGTGCGGACGAACCAGCTCATCGTCAGCGAGATCCCGGTCTACCTGCAGACGATGAGAAACCTCATCGAGGCGGTCGACGTGCCGACGCGGCAGGTCGTGATCGAAGCGCGCATCGTGGAAACGACGAAGAACTTTGCCCAGCAATTTGGCTTCAACTGGGGCTTCAAAGGAACGATGGATCCCTCACTCGGGACGGGGACCGGGCTGGTCTTCCCGAACCGCGTCGACACGGTCGGCGGTCCGTTCAACTTCGGGGCCGGTAACCCGGCGCTCTCGTTCTCTCTGCAGAACGTCCTGGGCACATTCAACCTCGATCTTGCGCTTCTGGCATTTGAGAACGAGGGCCTCGTGCGCGTCATCTCCGCGCCGCGCGTCATGACGCAGGACAACACCGCGGCGGAGATCCAGAGCGGATTCCAGATCCCGTATCAGACGCGCGTCAACTTCACGACGACCGTTTCATACGTCGATGCCACACTGCGGCTCACGGTGACCCCCCAGATCACGGAGGCGGGCACGGTCATCATGGACATCCAGGTGCAGAAGAACGATCCGGACACCGGTCTGAACATCGTGGGCGGCGCCGGTACTCCGCTGTCGACACGGCGAGCCCAGACGAAGCTCATGGTCCGCGACGGCGGCACGACCGTCATCGCCGGCATCTATCAGGTCAAGGAGAACAACGCCCAGTCGCGGCTTCCGTTCGTTCACCAGATCCCGATCCTGGGAGCCTTGTTCCGTTCGCGGGACTACAGCGCCACCCATGACGAGCTGTTGATCTTCATCACACCGCGGATCGTGAGGTCATCGTAGGTTGTCGTAATAAAATAGGACGCCGGTCTATGCAGCGGATGATCCGGAGAGTTGGAGGGGTGGGTATGAGGTTGAAAAACGTCGCAATGATTGCCGCGATTCTGCTTCCGAGCGTGGCCATTCTGTCGTGCAAGTCGGTGGCGAAGGAGAGCGGTTCGGTAGAGCTGGTCGTCTCAGGCATTCAGAACATCAATCAGGTCGATTTGCAGGCCGGCGCGGCCGGTTGTGCCACCTCGATCGGTTCCGTTCAGATGAGGATCCTGCTCCTGCAGAACCAGAACGACGCGTTGCATCCGGTTACCAATACATTCAACGACGTCAAGCTGGATCGCTACCAGGTTACGTATCTGCGAACCGACGGCGGCACGCTCGTGCCTCCGAGCTTCGTTCGCTCCACTTCTCAGGTGCTGGTGGTGGGGGGTGGGTCGCAGAGCCTCAGCGACTTTCTGGCCTTCGAGACGAATGCGCTCAATCTGGCACCGTTTGCGGCGCTGCTGCCGCAGAACGGCGGCCGCGATGCGGAGACAGGTCTCAACTTCGTGAAGCTGAATATCACTTTGACTGTCTTCGGCCAGACGCTGGCCGGCGAGCGAGTGCAGGGCTCGGCCACATTTCCGGTGAACTTCTGCTTTAACTGCGGCGGCTGTTTCTAGCCCTCGCTCCGGCCGAACGTGCCGGGTTGGTGTGGGTGTGTTGAGGAGTTTGACGGGGGTAGACATGAAGCAGACGAAACAGCGATTCATCTTATTGGCGCTCACCGCGCTACTGGCGCTTTTCGCGGGATGCAAAGGCGAATCGCCGACCGCGCCTCCTCCGATCACCGGCACGAGCGGTGGCGGCACTGGTGGCGCAGGCGCGCCGCCGCCTGTCGGGTCGAATATTGTCCTCACCGCGACGACCACTGCGCCCTTTACCGCCTCCACCTCGACGATCACTGCCACGGTGACGCTGAACAATGCGCCGGTGGCGAACGGGACAGCGGTCGAATTCGCGACGACGACACCGAATGCGAACTTCACCGACACGGCCGACAACCCGACCACGCTGATCCGAACGACCACCGCCGGGATCGCCAAGATCACCGTCACGTCATCGGTGGCCCAACCGGTTGTCGTTACCGCAACCGTCAACAACGTGACCAAAAGCATCACCCTCACGTTCCAGGACCCGACCACCCCGATCATCCCGCCGTCGACGGCGCCCGTCATCACCGCCGTTACGCCGGCAAACGGGCTGCCGGCCGGTAACCAGACCGTTGTGATCACCGGCTCGAACTTCCGTGCACCGGTGAGGGTCCTCTTTGATCCGGGCAATGGCATTGCGGCCAAGGAGGCCTTCGCCACGCTGGTCAGCCCGACGCAGATCAACGTGATCTCCCCCGCCTTCGACCTCGGCGTAAGCCAGCAACTCGTGGTCAGTATCACCGTGATCGTCGAGGCCGGAGCTCCGACCGAGCAGCGAACCACGAAGGCAGCAGCGTTCACGTACACGGCGCCGGTGCTGACGCCGGTCGTGCGTGCCCTCTCTCCGACTTCGGGTCCGATCGACGGCGGAACGCGTATCTCCATCATCGGCGACGCCTTTGAAGCGCCGGTCCAGGTCTTCTTCGGCTCCGCGCAGGCGACGGTGCTCACCGTCACGTTCCACGAGATCGATGTGATGTCGCCCGCGGCCCGCGATACGGCCCCGAACGGGTCCGGTGCGGTCACCGGGCCGGTCGACATCAAGGTTGTCGACGTGAATTCCGGCAAGTCTGTCGTAGCAGCGTCGGCTTTCCGGTATGTGAACAAAGCGCAGATCACGGCCATCACGCCCAATCAGGGTCCATTTACAGGCGGCACGCGCTTTACGATCGACGGCACCGGGTTCGTCGACCCCGTGGCAGTGGTGCTCGACGGGATTGCCGCGTCGGTCATCAAAGTCTCGGGAACGCAGATCATCGGTATCTCGAGCCCGATCGCTATATCTTCCTGTGCCGACTCCAGCGGTCCCGTCGTCGTGACGAACATCGACAACGGCGACAGTGCCACGGGTCCCATCTGGATCTACCGTGTTCTGAAACCGGTGATCGTCAGTGTTACGAGCACTCCGGTTCCCCTGGGCGGGATCGCCTCCGTCCGGGTCGCCAATGCCAGCGGTTTCCCCAGGATCACGTTGGGAACAACCGGCGTAAACATCACATCGCAGACCGACAATGGCGACGGCACGACCACGTTCACGATCCAGGTGCCGAACTCGCTGACGCTCACCACCGCGTCGTGCCCGGGCGCGGCCGGGGCCAGCGCGCCACAGCCGACTGCGTTTGACGTGACCTACACGAGTCTTACAACGACCTGTACCGATACGTTGAAGGGTGGCCTTCTCGTCACTCCGCCGGCGACACCGACGCTGACGCTGGTTCCCACAGCCTTTGCGCCATTCTCCGCCACGATCACCCCGCCGGTTCCCCCGTCTGTTACTCCGACTGTCACGAACCCGCCGCCCCAGACGGTGACCATCGTCAATACCGGAGCCGGACCGCTCAGTATCCTGAGCGTGACGACGTCAGGCGCCGGCTGCGGCAACGCCCCCGGCCAGATTTCGGTGACCGTGCCATCCCCGCAGACGCTGAGTACGTGCGACACCGCGCCGATCACCGCTTCCTACAAGGGAACGACCGCACCGTCGAATGCGCAATGCACAGTGACCATCAATAGCAACGATCTCAACCATAGTCCGAAGATTCTGCAAATCACCGGCTCATCGCAGTAATCGCAACCGCACCTGATTCGACGAACCGCCCCTCTGCCGGGGCGGTTCGTTTCTGCGGCCGAGGTTGCGCTGTCGCCTGTTGTTCAGCAGAATTCGAAATTCAGCAAATGGCTCAACCCGGTATCAACGCCAAAATCGAAGAGCTGCAATTCCGGATCAAGACCGATCCGAAGAGCAGGCTTTTCTTTCCGCTCGCGGAGGAACTGCGCAAGAACGGCAGGCTTCCCGAGGCGGAACAGGTTCTGCGCACCGGCCTCGGGGTTCATGCCACGTATCTTTCCGCGTGGGTCAGCCTCGGACGTGTCCTGCGGGAGCAGGGCAAGAACGCCGGCGCGGTCGACGCTCTGACGACGGCATTGCAAGTTGATCCGGGCAACGTCGTCGCGGCCAGACTGCTGGCCGATGCCTATCTGGACCTCGGCGAAAAAGTCGAAGCGATCAAGAAGTACAAGCTCGTCCACGCGCTGATGCCGTCGGATGAGGAGCTCGAGGCAAAGATCGAACGGCTCGATCGCGAGCTGCAGGCCGCGGCTCCCGAGCCTTTCGCGCCTGTCGAACAGGCGCCTGAAGCGCCTTTTGCGGAACCGGAGCCGGAACCGGCCGCCGAGCCCGAGCCGGCGCTAGCCCCGAGCGCCGATACGCCCTTCGCTCCCGCCGCGGAGACGCCTTTCGACGAGACGACGCCGATCTCGCGGACGATCGAGACGCCGCCGATCTCACGGACGATCGAAACACCGTTCGACACGGGCGACGAGATCCCGATGGCGGCCCACCACGCCGAGAGTCCGTTCGAGGATCCGTCCGGCTATACCTCGGACGCGGTAGAGATCGAGCAGCCCGTGGGGATCCACGTCGAGGAGGCGCCGCCTGCCGCCGCCGAAGTTCCGTCGGTGTGGCTGGACGAGCCGAAAGAGAGTGAATCGGCAGCGGACGTCTTCGCTCCAGCCGAGTCGGACGCAACAGCCCAGGACGATGATGTTACCGCCACAACGACGATGGCCGATCTCTATGTCCGGCAGGGTCTCATCGACGAGGCGCGCAAGATCTACGAGCACGTGCTGCAGCGCGATCCGTCCGATGAGGAAGTGCGCTCGAAGCTCGATGCGCTGAATGAACGGGTTGCTGCGGTGCCGGGCCACCAGTCTGCCGAATCGCCCGCGTTCGAAGCACAAGCGGCAACGTCACCACCCGGCGACGCGGCAACCGAACCACCGGCGTCAGCATGGCAACCGGTCATCGCGGCTGCCATCTCAGAAGAGGCTGGCTGGCAACCCGGCAGCGAGCCGGCAGCAGAAGAGGCGCCTCCGCAACCCGGCAACCCGGCAACCCTGCACGGACACGCCAGGGTCGTCGCCCTCGAGCAATGGCTGGCCAGAGTGTCGCGAAAGGGGCAGGGCGGTGCGTAGCAGCAGTGTCTTCCGCGACGTTCTCGAGTCGCTGCGCGACCGGATCGAGGGGACGCTCGCCGTCAGCCTGATCGCTCTCGACGGCATCGCCATCGAATCGATCAGCGACCATTCCGTACCGCTGGACGTGATCGGCGCTGAGTTCGGCGGCTTCATCAAGTCGGTTCGCCTCTCCAACACTGACCTCAACACGGGCGACGTTCTGCAACTCTCACTCATCACCGAGAAGTACATAACCTTGCTCTCCGAGGTCACGCCGGAGTACTTTCTCCTGCTCGTATTGCAGCCGGACGGCAATTACGGCCGCGCACGACACGAGCTGGCCAAAGCGAAGTACGCTCTTCGCGACGAGCTGGTCTGAGGTAGCCGAATTGAATTTCAAAGACATTCTCGAACTGATCGACAAGGTAGCGGACCGCGGTATCGGCGCGGTGGAGATTGAACAGGCCGGGCTGAAGGTCCGAATCGAGGGCAAGTCGTCGGAGCCGCAGGTCATTCACTCCTACGCCGGAGATCGCCCCGCCGCGCCGGCTGCCCCCGCCCCGCCGCCCCCCTTGCCACCCCCGACGCCGGCAGAGAAGGCCGCCACCGCGAAGGCGGAAGAAGACGCCGCGGAGGTGGGGCTGCACATCATCACCTCGCCGATCGTCGGCACGTTCTACCGGTCGGCCAATCCTGAGTCGGAGCCGTTCGTCAATGTCGGCGACCGCATCGCCCGCGGCCAGGTGCTCTGCATCGTCGAGGCGATGAAGCTGATGAACGAGATCGAGTCGGACGTCGAAGGTGTCGTCACCAGGATCTACCCACAGAACCGACAGCCGATCGAGTACGGGGAGAAGCTCTTCGCCGTGAAGCTGTCTTCGTAACCTATGCCGGCAATCTCGAAAGTCCTGATCGCCAACCGCGGCGAGATCGCGTTGCGCGTCATCCTGGCCTGCAAGGAAATGGGCCTGAAGACGGTGGCCGTCCACTCGGAGGCTGACCGCGATGCTCTTCACGTTCGCTACGCTGACGACGACGTCTGCATCGGCCCCGCGGCCTCCCGGCAGAGTTACCTCAACATCTCCTCGATCATCGCCGCGGCGGAGATCACCGGCGCCGATGCCATCCATCCCGGCTATGGCTTTCTGGCGGAGAACGCCCATTTCGCCGAGATCGCCGGCGAGTGCGGCCTCACCTTCATCGGGCCGACGCCGGAGTCGATTCGCCTGATGGGCAATAAGGCCGTGGCGCGCGATACGGCAAAGAAGGCAGGCGTACCGATCCTTCCCGGCAGCGACGGGCCGGTGCGGACGTTCGAAGAGGCGCGTGACATCGCCCAGACCATCGGGTTCCCCGTGATCCTCAAGGCCTCGGCCGGCGGCGGTGGACGCGGGATGCGCATCTGCGGCGATGAAACCGTGCTGCAGAGCGCATTTGATACGGCTCGGAACGAGGCGGAGCGGGCGTTCGGGTCGGCCGACGTCTACATCGAGAAGTACCTCGAGCATCCCCGCCACGTCGAGATCCATGTCTTCGGCGATACACAGGGCCGCGTCGTCCACCTCGGGGAACGGGACTGCTCGATCCAGCGCCGGCACCAGAAGCTGATCGAAGAGTCGCCCTCGCCTGTCCTGACCAGGGAGATCCGGCAGGCCATGGGGGATGCGGCGATCAAACTGTGCAAGGCGGTCGACTACGTGAACGCCGGTACGATCGAGTTCCTCTTCCAGGACGGCGTGTTCTACTTCATGGAGATGAACACCCGCATCCAGGTCGAACACCCGGTCACCGAGGAGGTCACGGGCATCGATCTGGTGAAGGAGCAGATACGCGTGGCTTCCGGGTTGCCGCTATCGGTGCCTCACGGTGACTTTTTCCTGCGTGGCCATGCCATGGAGTTCCGCGTCAACGCCGAGGATCCGGTCACGTTCGCGCCGAACCCCGGTAAGATCCGCGAGTTTCACCTTCCCGGGGGGCCTGGTGTTCGCGTCGATACGGCCGCCTACCGCGACTACGTCATTCCGCCGCACTACGACTCGCTCATCGCCAAACTGATCATTCGCGGGAAGGATCGCGCCGAGGTGCTTGCACGGGCCCGCCGCGCCCTCGAGCAATTCATCATCGAGGGGGTGAAGACCACCATTCCGCTCGACCGTGCCATCGTCAACAACGAACGTTTCATCCGCGGCGACTTCTCCACGAGATTCATGGAGGAGTTCGAGTGGGGGAAACAGTAGATTCGTGGATCAGTGGATCAGTGGATTAGAGGATTAGAGGATGAGGTACGGGTGCGAGCCTGATCTGCGAATCCTCTAATCTACTTATCCACTAATCCACTAATCCACTGACTCACATGAAAATCTACCTGGTCGGCTTCATGGGCGCCGGCAAGACGACCGCCGGCCGCGAGCTGGGGGCACGGATCGGCAGCCCCTTTTTCGACCTCGACGAATTGATCGAGTCGGCGGAGAAGTTGTCGATCAAGGACGTGTTCGCGCGGCACGGCGAGCCGTATTTTCGGAAGCGCGAGCGTGATGTGCTCCGTTCGACGCGTCACCTCGACAGTGCCGTCGTCGCCACCGGCGGCGGTACGTTCACGTTCGACGAGAATATTCAGTTCATCCAGTCCGAGGGGCTTTCGGTGTACCTTTCGGCACCGTATTCGCTCCTGCGCAGCCGTATCGGAGACAAGGCGGCCGAACGGCCGCTCTTCCGCGACGACGTGGCCGCGCACGAGCTTTACAGCAGCCGCATCCGGTATTACCGCATGGCCGACATTACGATCGAGATCCGCGAGGAAGAGACGACGAACGAGATCGTCGAGCGCCTTCTCCTCGAGCTGCCGAAGGGCTTCCTCGATCCCGCGCACCGCGCGCCATGGAGAGGGGCTGGCACGTGAGAGCGCTCGTCGTCAGCGATCTGCACTCGAACGCGGAAGCGCTGCGCATGGTGATGAACCGCGTCCGCCGCAAGAAGTTCGATCTCGTCGTCTGCCTCGGCGACTTCGTCGGTTACGGCGCCCAGCCGAATCAGGTGCTCGACACGATGCGGACCATGAAGGTGCCGAAGCTCTACATCCGCGGGAACCATGATCGCGTGGCCGCGGGACTGGATGAGGCCGAAGGCTTCAACACCGCGGCCAAAGCCGCGGCGCTCTGGACGCGCGACCATCTCTCGGCGCGCAACCGTCATTTCCTCGAGAAGCTCCCTCTCGGCCCGCTCGAACGCGAGGGAGTGCTGATCTGTCACGGCGCGCCGCACAACGAGGACGAGTACGTGTTTCATGAAGGGCACGCCCTCGAGATCTTCGAGTCCAACCCCGCGTCCGTCATCCTCTACGGCCACACGCACCTGCCGGTGATCTTCTCAATCGATCGCCACCACCGCGTCCATGGCGTGGCCGTGCGCGGCGATGTCGTCGTCCGCCTCGACAGCGAGCACCGCTATCTGATCAACCCCGGCTCGGTGGGGCAGCCGCGCGACCGCAACCCGGCATCGTCGTTCGTCATCTTCGATTCGACACGGCTGACGGTGCAGTTCTTCCGCGTCGCCTACGACATCCGGAAAACCCAGGGCTCGATCCTCAAGGCGGGCCTGCCAGCGATCCTGGCCCAGCGTCTGGCGTACGGAACGTAAGCGTCGGCTTGTCCGGGCGCCCGCCCATGCTTGGAAATCGAGCATGCATGCTTCAAAACGAAGCATGCATGCTCCAAAACGAAGCATGCATGCTCTAAAACGAAGCATGCATGCTCTAAAACGAAGCATGCATGCTCTAAAACGAAGCATGCATGGTTCCAAACGAAGCATGCATGCTCCAAAACGAAGCATGCATGGTTCCAAACGAAGCACGCATGGTTCCAAACGAAGCATGCATGCTCCAAAACGAAGCATGCATGGTTC
>DATLWH010000177.1:0-2241 GCA_035576505.1 Thermoanaerobaculia bacterium
CTCGGGAATCTGAACGCCAAGTACGACTTCTCCTCGATTCCGGCGCTGCGGGGACTCAGCGCCACGGCCCGCGTGGCGTTCGACGTCGCATCCGCAGATCGCACCACGTTTTATCCAAACAACATCCATTTCGAGACCAAGAACGGGACGAACGGGAGTTACTTCCGCAGCCAACCGACCCAGGCCACGACGCAGTTCGAGACCGTCCTGGACTACCAACCGCCCGCGAACCTCGGACCCGGCGCGCTCGACATCACGGGTGTCTATTCGTACCAACAGTCGCACGCGGATTTCCCGTCGATCAGCGCGACCCAGCTCACCACCAACCTCCTGGGCGACGCGGGGATTCCTCAGACGGTGATTCCACCGATCCCGTTCGACTTCATCAACGATTCGAAGCTGATCTCGTTCATGGGCGTGCTGGGCTATAACATCAACGATCGCTATCTCTTCTCCGCCAGCATCCGCCACGACGGGTCGTCGCGCTTCGGGCCGGGCAATCAGTGGGGAAATTTCCCGGGCGTGTCCGTCGGCTGGCGCATATCCCAGGAACCGTGGATGGCCCCGATCTCGGCCATCTCGGACCTGAAGCTGCGCGCGTCGTACGGCAAGACGGGAAACCAGGCGTTCGGCGACTATCTGCAGTTCTCGACCTTCCAGGGCTGCAATGCGACTGCGGAAGTGCAGTTCGGCAACCAGTTCATCTGCCCCTTCCGCCCGAGCGCGGTGGATCCGAACATCAAGTGGGAATCGACGGCCACGTGGAACGTCGGCGCCGACTACACGATCCTGGGCCAGGCGCTCACCGGCTCGATCGACTGGTACACCAAGCACACCGACAACTTGATCTTCAACGTGCCGGTGGCGGCGGGGTCGAACCTGTCGAACTTCGTAACGACGAACATCGGAACGATGAAAAACACCGGGTTCGAGTTTGACCTCACGGCGCGCATCCTTCGGGGCGGGTCGCCGGACGCGCTCTCCTGGACCTCCAACTTCAACTTCTCACATAACGTCAATACACTGCTCAGCATCAACCCGAATGCGGTGGGCTCGAGCCGGGTGCTGACCGGCGGCATCGCCGGCGGCGTGGGCAGCACGATCGAGGAGCTGGAGCCGGGCCAGCCGGTCAATGCCTTCTACGTCTGCCGCCAGGCGTACGCCGCCGGCAAGCCGCTGCAGAATCAGTACTACAACGCAGCCGGCGACAGCGTCGTGACCGGGTGCACCCGCGGCACCAACACTCGCGCCTTCCACGATCCGGCGCCGCACTGGATGTTCGGCTACACCTCGTCCATGGCGTACCGTCATTTCGATTTGAGCTTCACCCTGCAGGCGTGGCTCGGCAATTACGTGTACAACAACGTGGCTTCGAACCTCGGCGACTACCGCGAGCTCCAGGCCGGCAGTTCGCCGTACAATCTGCACTCGTCGGTTCTGCAGACCGGCTTCACCCAGCAGCAGCTGCTCTCGGACTACTACGTTGAGAACGGCTCGTTCCTGCGGATGAACAACATCGCCGTGGGGTATACCTTCCCCTGGCGCGGCCAGTCGCTGCGGATCTATGCCGTTGTGCAGAACGCGTTTACCATCACCGGGTACAGCGGGGTCGACCCCACGGCCGGCGTCCTCGGCATTGACAACAACATCTATCCCCGGTCGCGTATATTCACGGGTGGTCTCAATGTCCAATTCTGAGACGACGACCACGGATCGCATCTCGCGCACACGGAGCGGCCACATGCACTCGAATCGCGGAAAGACGTTTGGACTGACGACCGCACTCCTTCTCCTGATCGCGGCCGCGTGTACCGATCCCACGGTGGCGCCGAGGAGCACGGTCACCGGCGCCAACTTCTTCAATGATCCGAGCTCCTACAAGGAGTTCGTCGCGAAGATCTACGCCGGCCTCGCCGTGGGTGGTCAGAACGGTGGCGATGGCTCGACCGACATCGGCGGCATCGACGGCGGATTCTCGCAGTACATGCGGCTCTATTGGGAGCTGGAAGAGCTGCCGACGGATGAAGCCGTCATCGCGTGGGGCGACCAGACGCTGCCGGAGCTAAACACGCAGACCTGGAATTCGTCGAACCTGTTCCTCAACGCGATGTACTACCGGATCTATTTCCAGATCGGGATGGCGAACGAATTCCTGCGCGAGACCACGGATGCCAAGCTCGCCTCCCGCGGCGTGAGCGGCACCCTGCTCACCCAGGTCCATACCTACCGCGCCGAAGCCCG
>DATLWH010000178.1:0-5850 GCA_035576505.1 Thermoanaerobaculia bacterium
CCGAATGTGGAGCGCAAGCCGGCGCCGAGATAGTCGTGACGCACGCCATCGTCGAGGTCGACCGAAGTGGCTGTGGCTGTGACGGTCAGTTGCCGCGTGACCCCGTAGGATCCCTCGGCCAGCCGTCCCTCGGACGCAACCACGCGGTACGCAAACGTCCCTTTGGGTGTCAGGGAGTTGCCGGCGTTGAACGTTTTCGTCTCGACGCGCTGCTGGCCGTGGCTGTCGTAGAAAACGAGGCGGAAGACGTTGAGACCGTAAAGCAGCGGGACGTTCGCAAACGTGTAGTGGCCGCCGCCAACGCTGCCGCGCGCGAACCCGGCAAGGGCGCCGTTGACGTACAGCTCGACGTCTTCGCCGGGCCTCAGATCGCCCGTCAACGTCTGCTGGTCGAACTGCGCCGTATGGTCGAGCGGAAAACTGCTGATCGCGAAGCCGATGCCGCGCCGCGGGAGCGCGACGAGGTCGTCGCCGGAGAAGAAGACCTCGCCCACTTCGGCCTGGCGTGCATGGAGCGGCCCCAGAAGAATCGGGTCGGGATCACGGCGGCCGAGCGTGAGCCATGATGTAGCCAGCGGATGGGTAGCGGTACCGCTGGCGAACGCGCTCGCCGAGAGGCCTGCCAGATCGCCGGTGGCGAAGACGTCGAAATCGGACGAGGCGGCGCCGCGGCCGCCGTTCATGCGAATGCGCGCGTCGGCGAACGGCCCATCGAAAAGCGAATACGGGTTCGGCAACTGCGTCAGAGCGGCGCCGCCCGCCCTGGCCAGCGTCTTCCCGGCCTCTTGCTCCCGCTGGCGGCGGATCTGGAATGGCAGCGGTGTGGCGGCGTGCAGCGTCACCGTTGCCGCGTTTGGGTCGATCTTGATCTGCAGTGAAAACCATTCCGAAAGCAGTTCGGAGTCGACGAAGATGTCGTCCTCCGTCGCCGTCATGTGCGCGGCGTCCAACGGGACTGTCCGGCTGCCGACGACGATGCGTTTCGCGGCGACGTCGCTGGAGGCGTCGAGCTCCAGGAGCCGGGCCAGCTCACCGACCGGCAGGCGTACGGCGTTTCCGATGGCGATGGCCTGCACGGAATCGCTGAGCAGCTCGCCGTCGACGCGCAGGGCGAGCAGGAGCGGCTCCGGCTCGTCCGCCGCGGCGCGTGTCGCGATCAGCATCAATGCCAGCATGAGACTATGGCAGAGCCAGCGTGGCGCTCGTCGCCGGCGCTCCGTTTCGTTCCGCGTCGACATAGGAGACCTGCAGAGATCCGTCGCGCAGTGCGACGCCGTCCGGAAGGTGGAGAGGCAGAGTCATGGAGCGTGCGGTCAGTGGTGTGTAGACCGAGACGCCGTGAACCACCGCGATCTCGCGCGCACGCCCGCCGCGCGGCGTGAACGTGACGGCGATATTGCCGTATGTGGAGCGATTTCCGCTCCGCTCGACCTTGAAGGCGACGGCGCTTTCCGCCGCCAGGTGTACCGCGTCGATATGGACCGCGGCCTCGGTCTCGTCGAGCCGCACCAGGACCGGTATTGCCACGCCGTAGACCGGCGTCAGTCTGATGGTCAGTGAGCTGCCGTCGAGGATCGCCGGTCCCGTTTCCTCGGGGGGCTCTCCGCGAAAGAGGAGGTGGAGATAGAGCTCTCCGGCCATCGGGCCGGCCGGCGGCCGAAGGCGGAGACGCACCGTCTGGGCGATGTGCGGCTGCAGCTTGACGCTGCGGGGCGAGAACTGTACGAGCGCGTCCGCGAAATCGCCCGCCTGCTCGTCGACCGGTGTGAGATCGCCGTTCTCACGCATCCGCATGTGCTGTATCTCGATGCGGTACGTGGCCGGCGAAGAACCTGTGTTGATCAGCGCGATCTCCGCGGTGCGCGTGCGGTGGTCGAGCACGATCCGTGTCGGGGTGACGAGCAGGTCGCCGATTCCGCCCGAGGTGGCTGCCCGAGCGCTGATGGCCAGCGCAGACAGAAGGGTGGCATAGAGAAACGTTCTCATGGGGTTCGTCTCCTTCGCGAAAAGGGTGAACGGCGTCACCGAAGCCGGCGACGCCGTTCTACCGAATCAATACGCGACCGTCACCGAGAACGTGCCGGCGTAGTTGCCGACAGCCTGGTTCGCAAGGACGTTCAGCGTTGCGCCGACCTGGAGGGACTGGCTGCCGCCGGCGGAGAGAAGTCCGCCCGGAGTAGGATTGCTCGTAAACGTGTCGACTGTCATCGACTGCGCGCCATTCGTGATGGAGATGGAGGTCGGCAGCGAAATCGAGTATGCGGTGGACGGTTGACCGGTGACGGTGAACTGGGCCGCGGAAACGCTCGGGTTGGGATTGACAGTGGTCGCGCCGCTGGCTGTCTCCACGCCATTCGGTGCCACGACGACCGTGCCGGCCGGTCCACTGATGATCGTACCGAAGTTGAGGTCGGTGTTCTTCGTGATGGCGATCGGCGTGATGACTTTGGCGAATGCGCTGGCGGTCGCGCTGGCCGAGCTCTGAGCGTGAGCAGCCGCGGCGGCGAGGAACGAGAAGAGAACGGAAGCAAAAAGAATACGACGGGTCATGGCGAATCCTCCTGATGAAACGGAAAAGAGGTTGATCGGCAGGAAAGTTTGAGCTTTCAGCTTCTCGGGATCCCGTCCGGACACGCGCCGGATCGCAGTCGACTATGTTCCGTCAGGACGGGGATGAGGATGCCGTTTTCCAGGGATCGAGGACAAAAGAAAACGGCGCACCGGAGTGCGCCGTTCGAGAGCCTCGGATTCGCGTTCGCTACTTCGTGGCGCGCTTCGAGGCGGCCGCCAGCCGCGATTTGTAGCGGTCGGCGGTGTTGTTCTTGATGACGCCGCGGCGGGCGGCTTTGTCGATCTCGGAAAAGCTCGAGGAGAGGACGCTTGCGTCCGCGCTGCCGGCATCGACTGCCGCGCGTGCTTTTTTGAGCGCCGAGCGGAGACGCGATTTTCCTGCGCGGTTGCGCGTATTTGCTTTTTCGGCCTGTCGCTGCTGTTTTTCGGCCGAGCGGGTGTTCGCCATGGATGTTGCTCCTACGTAAGTGGTCTGCGGTTCAGAGCCGCGTATTCTACTTCGAATCGACGCCGAGCGACTTCAGTTTCTGCCGCGCCAGCGCCGCCTCCGGTGAGGTGGGATGTTCGTGGACGACATACTGAAGCTGCACGATGCCCTGGGACTTTTCGCCGAGGGCGATATAACCATAGCCCTTCTTCAGCAGTGCCCCGGCCACCTTGTCTGACTTCGGGTACCGGGTAACGACGCTGTCAAACTGCTGAATCGCCTCGCGATATTTCTTCTGCGAATAAAGGCTCTCGCCGATCCAATAGGCGGCGTTGCCGGAAAGCTCCGAATTCGGGTTCTTGACGGCGAAGTCGCGGAAGCCGGCGATGGCCAGGTCGTAATTGCCGCGCTCGTAATCGCGGTAGGCGGCCTGGTAGGTTTGCATCGGGTCTTCCGAGGGGGCGGAAACCGGTTGTACGGTCAACTGGCTGCCGGACGCCGGCATCGTGCCCGGCGGCGGCGCGGCGGCGGCGCGGGCCGCCGCGGCTTTGAGGTCCTCGACGTCGTGCTGCGTCTGCGTGAGCTGCTGGGTCAGGCGGTCGAGGCGATAGTTCGTCTGCTCGGCCGTCCCCTGCGTGTTCTGGACCTTGTCTTCGATCTGACCGACCTTGGCCACCAGCGTGGCATTCGATTTGAGCAGCGTCTGCGTCTGCTCGGCGATCGTCTTGTTGACGTTGCTCACTTCCTCTTTGCTGGAGGCCGTGCGCTTCACCTGCGCCAGCTGATCCTGAAGATCGGAGATCTGGCTTTGCAGCTTCTCGACGTCGGAGGTCGATACGCACGCGGCCGTGGAAAGCGCCGCGGCGGTCAGCACCGTAACGCGGATGAGGGATCGCATGTTCATTTCCCTACGAGGACGAGATGATCGCGGCGATTCTTCGCCCACGCCGCTTCATCATGGCCCGGGTCGAACGGCCTCTCTTCGCCGTAGCTGACGGTGCGGATACGTCCGGCATCGACGCCGAGGGTGACGAGATACTCCTTGGCCTGGTTGGCGCGGCGGTCGCCGAGGGCCAGGTTGTACTGCTCCGTGCCGCGCTCGTCGCAGTGCCCTTCGATGAGCAGGTTGTATTGCCCGTTCTTCTTGAGCCACGTGGCAGACGAGGTCAGGGCCGACTGGGCGTCGGCGGTGAGTGTCGACTCGTTGAATTCGAAGAACGCGTCCTGAATGTAGCCACGGGCCTGGGCCACGCGATTCAGTTCCTCGATGTCGTTCGGAAGTGTCTCCGCCGCGACCGTGTCGGTCTTCGGACTTACGAAATCAGTCTCGGTCGGGATGGTCTGCGCCGTGGCCGTGGTGACGGTCGGCGGAATGGGCGGAACGACCGGCGTGGTGTCCGCCGCCGGTGCGACTTTCATCGGAGGCTGTTTGTGACAGGCCGGCGCGATGACGAGCGCAAGAAGGGCCAGGGTGAACGCGAACGCTTTGAATGCTTTACTCATGTGCGGTTACTCCTTTGCTGATGATAACAGTGGATCAGTCGATCAGTGGATTCGTGGATCAGGACGATCGGGCGCAGTCCTGGCCCGGAACCTACTGATCCACTGATCGGCTGATCCACTAATTCACTCTTCTTTCTTGGACCAATCAGGATCCTTGTTCTCCCCGTCGAACGTGAGCTGGAGAAGGTCGGTGCCGTCGATGCGCATCCGGTAGATCTGCCATCGGCCGCTGCGGTTTGACTGGAAAGCGATCCATTTGCCGTCCGGCGACCAGGTCGGCTGCTCGTTCGAGCCTTCGCCGGCCAGGATGCGGCTCGTGTGCGTGGCCAGATCGGCGATGCGGATCTGGAAGCGTCCGTCCACGCGGGAGGTGTACGCGATCTGCGAGCCGTCGGGCGACCAGGTGGCGTCGTCGTTCCACTCGCCTTCGAACGAGATGCGCTGCACGTTCGACCCCTCGGCATCCATCGTATAAATCTGGGGCGAGCCGCTGCGACCCGAGGTGAAGGAGATCTGCCGTCCGTTCGGACTCCACTCCGGCGTCGACTCGATCGACGAATCGCTCGTCAGCCGGCGCAGGTTAGAGCCGTCGTCTTTGATGATGTAGATGTCAGGGTTGCCGGCCACGGAGCCGACGAAGGCGATGTCGTTGCTGATCGGCGAGAAGGTCGCCGACGTGTTCAGATTGAGGCCGGTCGGCACACGGACACGGGCACCGCCTTGACGGCTGATGATGTACATGTCGCTCGTTCCGCGCGCGAATGAGGTGTAGACCATCCGCTGGCTGTCTGCGGACCAGCTCGGGAGGATCGAGAGCGCGTTGTGTCGCGTGATCTGCCGCTGATTGGCGCCGTCCCAGTCCATCAGCCAGATCTCGAAGTGGCCGGAGCGGTTCGAGGCGAAGCCGATGTGCGACTTGAAGATGCCCGGTTTGCCGTTGACGGTGCGCACCAGATCGTCCGCCAGCGTGTGGGCGATGCGCGAGAACGCGCTCGCGGAGCCGCGATAACGCCTGCCGAACTGCGTGGCGCCGGTCGAGTCGAGCAGGCGGGCCTCGACGACGAAGTCCTCTCCCTGCTGGTCGATCTTCATCGCCAGGACGAACTGCGCGTTGGCCGCTTTGGCCAGATCAGCCCCGGCAGGGACGTTGGGCGGAATCGGTGCGATGGCGAAGACGCCGGAGTAGGCGAGGTCGCGCGTCAGCGGCGCAAAAAACGGCGTGTTGATCGTTTCCAGAGGCAGCGTGGTGTCGGGCCGTGGCACGGCGATACGGGCGACCTGGATCGCCTTGGTGGGATCCATCGTCGTGGTGATGTCTGTGTGCTGCGCTGCCAGCGGCAGCGCCGCAG
>DATLWH010000179.1:0-4484 GCA_035576505.1 Thermoanaerobaculia bacterium
GACAAAGTGCGCAGGCGGATAGGCTGCTCGGAGGCCATGATCCTTCTTCGCTAACCTCGGGAGCGTCCTTCCGACCCTCAGTCAGGACGTCGTTACAGATAGCAACGCACTCGTCACAGATGAACACACTTGGGCCCGCGATGAGTTTGCGAACATCGTGCTGCGTCTTGTTGCAGAAGGAGCAATGCAGCCCCGCAGGTGAATCAGGCTTAGCCTTCTTTTTCCCGAACATCTCGGAGGTGAGCCCCCTACTTCTTGAACAGCGCGTCGAATGCCTTCCGCGCATCATCCGGCGTCTGCGGCTGGCGGGCTTTGTCCGCCGTCAGATCCTTCACAACTTTTGGCTGGAAGAACGTGCACTCGTTGCGGACATGCTTGCCCGCCACGCGCGCCGGAATGCTCTCGCGGCACTCCCACAGCGTCGTCGTGTCGAAGGCCCGGCAATTGCCGCAGGTATGCAGATCGGCACCGCACTTGACGCACGTCTCCTCGGATGTCGGCTGATCGAGCCCGAGCCTTTGCGTTCCACATGCATTGCACTTGAAGACTTCGGGGCCGAAGCCGCCGGCGGTCCGTCCTCGCGGCGCCCCTTCGATCCGCTGATTCTGCGGCTCATAGGTCGTCCGTGGCGTCCGCGGAGTGCTGGATGAATTCGATGAATAGCCGCCGCTATCCTGATAGCCGCGGTGCCTGTATTTCCGATCGCTCAAAGGATCACCTCATGAATACGTAGTAGAGCGCCCCGGCGACGAGAAGGACGAAGATCACGAAAAGGATCAGCCGGATCGCTACCTTGGCCAGCTTCAGGACAACCCAGATCACGATAATCGCGATGAGGATCCCGAGGAGCTCATTCATGCCGGGCATGGGGGCGCTGAGTAGTGTAACAGGTGGTTGGTTGGATTGATTGCGTCACGCGGGGGGCCTCGCGGTTACTGGCTTGATGAGTCTTCCCGACCCTCGAAACTGCGAAACCGCGAAAACCGCGCGAGCGCTCACTTCACCATCACGATCGCCGCGATGAGCGAACCGGCGATAATCACGATCGTGACGGCGAAACGTCCACCCCACAGGAGCACCGTCTTGATTGCGGCCGATGCCGGGCTGTCGGAATAGAAGCGCCGCTGGGCCAGGAAGAGATAGATGAGCTGGATGCCAATCGTGATCGCTGTGACGATCTTCTGCACCGGCCCGGGCTGGAATCCGGCCGCGGCGTAAACGGGCCAACTGACGAGCAGCGAGAGGATGTACGAAAACGCCAGAAGGTGCGCCGCGAAGACGAGATGCTCGACGAGATAGCGCCGGTGGTACAGAAGCTTCAGCACCAGCGCCACGCCGATGATGTTCAGCAGTTGCAGCAGCGAGTAGTTCTTGTGCCATCGCTCGTCGATCCGCTGCTCGAGCTCCTCAGCGGTCAAGTGACTCCTGACCGCCTTCTTCGCGAGCAGCTTCGTGAACGCGCCCGCCGTATCGAATTTCTTCATCGATGCCACGGTGTAGATGGCGGCCGGCGTGTGGAATGTGAAGGCCAGGAATTGCAGGGCGAAGAGCGTAAGGAAAAGCCGCAGTGGCGGGATGAAGCGCGACTTGCGCCCCGCGAAATACTCCTGGGTCAGGAAACCAGGACGCGTCACGAGATCGCGCAGCGTCCGGAATAGCTTCGAGTCGAGATGGACGAACTCATGGACGACGTCATGCACGAAGTGTCCGAGCGAGAGATCGTGATGCCCCGGCTGCCGCTCGCCGCAGCGCGCGCAGTACTCGTCAGCCGACGTTGCGCCGCAATTGGAACAGACAGTCAATGCGGCGTCGGTCATCGGCGGTGTTCTCCTCTCGGGTTACTGCGTTACCGGCCGGGGTTACGAGTCTCGTGGTCTCGCGAAGCAACCTACAACACCAACCGTACCGGCTGCTCCAGGTAGCTCCGAAGCGTCCGCAAGTACTCCGCGCCCAATGCGCCGTCGACGACGCGGTGGTCGCAGGACATCGTTATCTTCATCCGGTCGCGGACGACGACTTGATGATCGATGACAACCGGCTGGGCGGTGGCGGCGCCGATGGCCAGGATTGCCACATTCGGCGGGTTGATGATGGCGGTGAATTGCTCGATACCCCACGCGCCGAGATTCGAGATCGTGAAGGTCGAGCCCTGGTAGTCATTCGGCGTCAGCTTGCGGTTCTTCGCTTTGTCAGCCAGCGAGCGGATATCGGAAGAGATCTCGACCACTGACTTCTGATCGGCGTTCCGCACCACCGGCGTGATGAGCCCCTCGGGAGTGGACACAGCGATGCCGATGTGGATCTCGCCGTGCTGTGTGATGGCCTCATCGCCCCACGACGCGTTCACATTCGGGTGGTGACGCAGCGCCAACGCAGCGGCGCGGACGATGAAGTCGTTCACGCTGGTCCTGATCCCTTCGATCTCGTTCAGTTGCTCGCGCAGCGAGAGCAGGTTCGTTACGTCATAGTCGGCGGTCAGATAGAAGTGGGGGATCGGCCCCGTCGACTCCGCCAGCCGTTTGGCGATCGTCCGCCGCATCGCCGTGAGTGGGATGTCCTTCGTCTCGAGTTTCTGAATCGGCGGCAGAGACGGCGCCTTTGTTTTCTGCGGCGCGAGGGGGGCAGGCTTGAAGTTCTTCACGTCATTGGCGACGATGCGCCCGCCCGGTCCGCTCCCCTTCAACTGTTCGAGGCTTACGCCCATCTCGCGCGCCATCTTGCGCGCCAGTGGTGAGGAACGCCGCCGCCCTCCGTCTTCCTGCGGCCCGGCCGCGGTTGCAGCAGACGCGGTCCGGTCGATCCGCGGCGCCTTCATGTCGATCGCCTCGGCATACTCGCCGGTCGTCTTCTTGATCGAGTCCTTCTTATCGATGGCGCGGCGGGCCGGGCCTGGCGGCTCGGCTTTCGCGGACGAGGCCGCCGGCGCCTGTTTCTCCCCGGCACCGAGGATCGTGGCCAGCACGCCCCCCACTTCCATCATCTGGCCGGCTTCGACAGCCATGTTGCCAAGCGTCCCGTCCTGCTCGGCTTCGAGATCGAGATTGACCTTGTCGGTTTCGATCTCCAGCAGCGGCTCGCCTTTCTTCACGGCGTCGCCGGACTTCTTGTACCAACGGACGACCTTCCCCTCGGTCATCGCGTCGCCCATCTTGGGCATGATCACGTCAGCCATTCGCGTACATCACTTTCTTGACCGCCGCGATCACATGCTTTTCGTGCGGAGTGGCCAGGACCTCCAGATTGCGCGCGTAGGGCATCGGCACATCCTCGCCCGTGACGCGAGCCACCGGCGCATCGAGCTCGTCGAAGACCGTTTCGGTGATGCTGGCCGCGATCTCCGCCGCCGCTCCGAAAGGCTTCCACTGTTCCTGCACGACCACGCAGCGATGCGTCTTACTGACGGACTTGCAGGCAGGGTTCAGATCCAGAGGACGAAGCGTGCGCAGATCGATCACTTCGCACTCGATGCCCTCTTCCGAGAGCTTCTCGGCGGCGATGAGCGACATCTGCAACATGCGGCTGTACGACACGATCGTTACGTCGCTCCCCTGGCGCGCCACGCGCGAGACGCCGAAAGGCACGGTGAAGCCGGCATCGTCCGGCACTTCCCCTTTCATCCCGTAAAGCGCCGCGCTCTCCAGGAAGATCACCGGATCGCGTCCGCGGATCGCTGTCTTCAGCAATCCCTTGGCGTCGGCAGGCGTAGCCGGAGCGACGACTTTGAGTCCGGGAAAGTGTGCGTAGAACGACTCGAACGTCTGGGAGTGCTGCGCGGAGAGCTGGACTCCCGCTCCCTGCGGTCCGCGAATGACGACCGGCACGTCCACCTGGCCGCCCGAGAAGTAGCGCACCTTGGCCGCATGATTGAGGATCTGATCGGCGGCGACGATGGCGAAGTTCATCGTCATCATTTCGACGATCGGCCGCAGACCGAGCATGGCCATCCCCACCGCGGTCCCCACCATTCCCGCCTCCGCGATCGGCGTGTCGATGACTCGCTTCGGGCCGTACTTCTTCAGCATCCCGGCGGTGATGCGGAACGTCCCTTCGTAGACGCCGATGTCCTCACCCATGATGAGGACGTTCGGGTCCCGATCCATCTCTTCCATCATGGCGTCGCGAATCGCGTCGCGGTAGCTCTTCTCAGTCATCGCGTTACTCGTTCTCCGGTGTGGGCGCGTCCTCGGCCACGACATCACGCCATAGTTCCTCGGCATCCGGCGGCGCGCTCTCCTCGGCGAACTGGACGGCGGCGGCGACTTCTTCCGACGCCCATTCCTCCATCTTCTTCACCTCGTCATCGGTGAGGTTGCAGATCTCGCCGAGGCGGTTGCGGAGGATTCCGATCGGATCGCGGTGGCGGTGCTCCTCGACTTCGTCCTTGCTCCGGTACGGCTGCAGGATGTCGGCGGCGCCATGGCCGGAGAAGCGATACGTGACCGCCTCGATGCAATACGGCTTGCCGGTCTCGCGAATCTGACGGA
>DATLWH010000180.1:0-3667 GCA_035576505.1 Thermoanaerobaculia bacterium
TCATGAAATCGTGCATCGATCAGGTCCTCAAACGCGTTCAGGCCGAGTATCTCGACACCCTCCTTCCGTCACGCGACCCGCTTCTGGCGCGCATGGAGGCGTTTGCGGCGAAGAATGGACATCCGATTGCCGATCCTGAAGTCGGCCAGCTCATGCGTATCCTCGTGCGCGCGAAACAACCGAAGCATCTGCTCGAGGTCGGCACCAACATCGGCTACTCCGTGATCGTTCTCGGGCGCGAATGTCCGGCGGATGCGGTGATCGAAACGATCGAGCTCGATCGCGACATCCTCTCGACCGCGAAACAATTTGTCGGCGACGCGCACCTCGCTTGTGGAGTGACGTTTCATCAGGGAGCTGCCCTCGATGTGCTTCCGCGCCTCGAGGGCCCGTTCGACTTTGTCTTCATCGACTGCGTGAAGACCGAGTACGAGCAATACCTCGATCAGCTCCTGCCGAAGCTGACCAGGGGGGCGATGATCGTCTGCGACAACCTGTTGTGGGGCGGCAAGGTTGCTGAGGACGTGCACGATCCGTCGACTGACGCGCTGCGCGGCTTCAACAAGCGCATCGCTGCCGACCCGCGTCTGACGACCATCGTGCTCGCGACAGGAGACGGCGTCGGAGTCTCGATCGTCAACTGAAAAGGCCGCCCGGGCGGGCGGCCTTTCGAATCGAATGCGCGTTCCTTCCGTTACCTCGAGGCGGACGCGGCGGGCGTCGCGGCCTTGACCGTGGCCTTCATCGGCACCGTCACGACGGGATTCACCTTGTCGTTCGTGAAGATCTTCACGGCACCGTCGATGTCGCCGGGCTTGGCATCCTTGGCGATCTGAAGCGTCACTTCGTATTCGCCCTTGTTGGCGGTGGGCTTCACGCTCGTCACCACGGCCGGAATGCTCGACTCCGCCCTGGAGACAACGAACGTTTCCGGAGCCTTCAGGTTGTTCGAGTGCACGACTACCATGCGCGTCGCGGCCACATCGGCCGGCGCCACTTCACCGAAGTTCAGCGCCGACGGCTCGACGCGGAAGGTGGGACGGATCACGCCGGAGAGGCTGACGAAGTAGTCCGGCTGGTGCTTCGAGGTCGTGATGATGTGGATCTTGTCGGAGAGCGGGCCGAGCTTGGCGTCAGCACCGCCGACCGTGATCTTCACCCTGTACTGATCCTGACCGGGACGTCCGACGTTCGGCGCCTTGTCGGCCTCATTCGTGATCTTCTCGAACGAAGCTTTGACCCAATCGCCGGGCGTCTCGACCTTGGTAACCTGGAACGGCTCTTCCTCTTCCGAGTAAAGAATGACGTTCTGCGTGTCGGTTTCACCCTGCAGGAGGTTGTAGCGGACGAAGCCGGCCGGGAAGGCCTCCACGTACGGTTTCACGATCGCGTGGATGGTGAGCTGCGAGGTGGGCGTGGTCGGGTCATTCGTCTCGAGGGTGACCGTCTTCGCGATCGGACCGGCGAAGGCTGTCGTGTCGACGTGCGCGGTGACTTTGCCCGTCTGGCCCGGCTTGATGACCTTGTCAAAGTCCGCCACGGTGCAGCCGCAGCCAGGCTTGGCAGCGATGATCTGCAGGTCGGAGTCGCCGGTGTTCTTGACTTCGAACGACCAGTCGAGCTTTTCGCCCTTGGGAATCGTGCCGTAATCCTTGACCGGCTCGACGATGGTGAGGCGGGGCGCTTTCTCTGCTTCCTTTGTCGCGGTTTCAGCCTTCTTCTCCTCGGAGGCCGCTTCGCTCTTTTTCGTCTGGGCCGGCTGGTCGGCGGCAAACGAAATGGCGGCGGTCAAGGCGACGAGGACCGCGATCATGACGATGAGAATTCGCTTCGACGACATGGACAAAATCCTCCTGTGTTGGACGACGTGAAAAAACCTTTTGTGAACCGCCGGGTTCGAACATTCGACCGCGGATGGCGATTCCCTCCGGCGTGGGCCGCCATTCTACAATCCGCTGAAAGCACGCTTCTTGCTCAGTCCGCAGCAACCATGGCTCATATCAAAGAACTTCCACCCGTAAAACGGGTCTACCTCATCGGCATCGGCGGCACGGCGATGGCCTCGCTCGCCGGCATGCTGCAGGCACGCGGCTACGAGGTGGCCGGTTCCGATGAGCACGTTTACCCTCCGATGTCTACCTACCTCGAGCGCCTGGGCATTCCGGTGCTCGAGGGATATACGAAGGAGCACCTGGTAACGTTCCATCCCGACCTAGTCGTGATCGGCAATGCCGCCGCATCTACCAACGCGGAGGCCGCCGGTACGCTCGAGCTCGATCTGCCGTACACATCCATGCCCGAGGCGATCCATCAGCTCTTCATCAACAGCAAGCACTCCATCGTCGTGGCCGGAACCCACGGCAAGACAACGACGACCTCGCTGATGGCCTGGCTGCTCGAATCCGCCGGCCGCGATCCGAGCATGGTAGTGGGCGGCATCCCCCTGAACTTCAATCAGAACTTCAAGCTGGGAGAGGGGCCGGAGTTCGTGATCGAGGGCGACGAGTACAACACGGCGTTCTTCGACAAGGGACCGAAGTTCCTGCACTACGGGGCGAACACGCTGCTGGTCAACAACATCGAGTTCGACCACGGGGACATCTACGCGAATCTCGACGCCATCATCGATGCCTTCCGCAAAGGTGTCCGTCAGGTCGCGCCGGACGACGTGATCGTGGCGAACGGCGATGACGCCAACGTCCGGCCGCTGCGCGCGGACGCGCGTGCCCGGTGGCTCACCTTCGGCACCTCGCCTGGCTGCGACGTCGTTGCCTCCGATGCTGCGTTCACCCCCGAGGGAACCGCGTTCACGGCGTGGTGGGAGGGGAAAGAGTGGTTCCGCTTCCGCACGACCCTGTCCGGAGAGCACAACGTCGTCAACGCCCTCGCCGATGTGGCCATCGCCCGGCTACGGGGTGTCTCGGCCGAGGAGATCCAGCGCGGCCTGGAGACGTTCCGTGGAATCAAACGGCGGATGGAGGTGCGGGGCGTCGAGCGCGGCGTCACCGTGATCGACGACTTCGCGCATCATCCGACGGCCATCGACACCACCCTGGCCGGCACGAGGGGGCGCTATCCGGGCCGGCGCATCTGGGCTCTTTTCGAGCCGCGCTCGATCACCTCCAGCCGCAAGGAGTTCGAGAACGCCTACATCGAAGCCTTCCACCGGGCTGACCGCGTCATCATCGGACCGATCTTTCACAAGGGCCGCTACGAGACCCGCTACGGCCTGGACAAGATGATGTCGGTGGCCGCGATCGGGGAGAGACTGAACGCCGACGGCATTCGTACGGAGCAGATCGACGACTTCGACGCCATCGCGGACGTCGTGGCGCGCGAGGCGCAACCAGACGACGTCATCCTGGTGATGTCCTCGGGTGCGTTCGGCGGCGTACACGAGAAGATCCTGGAGCGGCTGCGGGCTTTATCGCGCTAACCACCACAACGCCGCCCACACCTTGAGGTCGATTCAGAAGAGACTACCTTGTGGCGTCGGCCGCCGGAAAGCATCCGTCGACAGGTCGTAATTTTTCTCGTTGAGGCGGAGCCGGCGGCAGGTGACCGCAAACATCGATTCGATCTGATCGGCGAAGATCCCTTTGCCGCGCTGCCGGATGCCCCACTGCGGGTCGTACAGCTTCCCCTCGCGCAACTCGCGGACGCGGTT
>DATLWH010000181.1:0-2578 GCA_035576505.1 Thermoanaerobaculia bacterium
TGTCTCCGGCGCCATGGTTATATTTTACGCCTTCTCCGGAACCCCTACCGCCAACTGCCGACGACAGGATGATTCACTTCGGCGGCGCAGCCGCGCTCTTCGCCGGAACATCCGGCAGCCTCTCCTCCGGCGTCCTCACCGGCGAGCGGTTCCCGTCGGCGTCGACGGCGCGCACGCCCATGAACACGTTGTCGATCGTGAAGTCTTTGAGCGTGTAGCGGGCTACTTTTCCGACCGGGATCACCTTCTCCCATTCGTCCGACGTCGTTTCCCGGATGACGATCTCGTATCCGGCCAGGTCGGTGTCGGTTCCCATGTCCCAGCTCAGCGTGGTGTCATTCGTGACGGCGCCGCTGGCCTTCACGTTCTTCGGCGCGGCCGGAGCGCACGCCGCGGTGACGAGGGCCACCGCATTCACCGACGCCACGAGGCGCATGTAGTCGCCGGAGACAAACTGCGGCAGGTCGCCGTACTGCGCGCCGTTCTCGACGCGCACGGTCTGATGTTCGTGCTTGTAATCTTCATTGGCCTCGGTGAAGCGAATGGCCGGAAAGCCCCTCTCGAAGAACGATGAGTGGTCGCCGCCGCGGCCGAAGCGGTCGAGGCGGTAAATCAGCCGCGGCTTGACGCTCGGCAAGTAGAGGCGGACGCCGTCGCGGACGAAGCGCGCCCAGTGCCGGGACGTTCCGTCGCCCGCTCCCTTCGTGTTCGCCGAGAAGATGCGGATGGTGCGGTTGTCGATGTCGCCTTCGCCGCCAACCGTGCCGCCCACGATGTCATTCGTGATCATTCCCTCGACGTTCCACTTCTTGGCCACGGCCTCCTCGGCCAGTCCGCGCGAGCCCAGGAGGCCCTGCTCTTCTCCCTGCACGGCCACGAGCATCACGGTGGCGTCGAGCGGGTGCTGGGAGAGAGCGCGGGCCACGTCCATGATCACAGCCACGCCCGAGGCATCGTCGTCCGCGCCGGGAGCATCGAGCGTGGAGTTCATGATGTCCGAGTTCATCGAGTCGTAGTGTCCTGTGGCGATGTAGATCCGGTCGGGATCGGTCGTGCCGCGGATCGTGGCCACGACGTTGATCATCTCCACCGGAGTGTTGTTCGTTCGCGGCCCCTGCTGCATCGACGACTGGTAGGACACCGTCATACGGCCATTGCTGGCAGCGGCGACGCGCGTCAGCTCGTCGAAGATCCAGCGGCGCGCGGCGCCGATGCCGCGCGTGTCCGACGTGGTATCGGAGAGCGTGTGCCGCGTACCGAACGAAACGAGTTTCTCCACGGTCTGTTTCATCCTCGCGCCATCGAGCCGGCCTACCACTCCGGCGATGTCGGCGCATTGAGCGTGAAGGGTGGCGGTGATGAAGAGGGTGGCGGTGGCGGCGACGAGTGCTCTACGCATGGGGCGTATCGTATCGCTCCGGCCGGTTCAGGCCGAGGGTGAAGGTGAGGTTGCGGCGTACAATCGGTGCCCCATGGATCCTTCTGACATCAGGCGTTGGGCGGAGAATCATGCCGCCGTGGCGGCGCGTGAGCTGAGGGAAATGCGCCTCAATCCTCTCTCGGCCGCCGAAGCGTTCAAGGCAGCGATGTCACTGCTGGCATTCGACGAGGCGTGCAATGGGTCACCGTTCGAACGGGACGACTACATCGAGGCCCGGGAAGATCAACAAGTGTGGGATTCGTGGGCGAAGCTACGGGCGCATTGGAACTGTGGCCGCTGATAGCCGTTTTGCCGCCGCTCTCCGCGCTGTGATCGGGGCACTGAACGAGATCCCGACTCCCAGCATGATCATTGGCGGCATCGCTGTGATTGCGGCGGGTGTTCCCCGTGAGACCATCGATATTGACGGAACGGTGCTCGGTCGGACAACACGTGTCGAGGATGCCATCGAAGTATTCGAACGTCACGCGATCCAACCGCGTATCCCGGATGCGCTCAAGTTTGCGCGCGAACGGCAAGTCCTTTTGCTTCGTCATGATCCAAGCGGGGTGACGGTCGATATTTCGTTCGCGTGGCTTCCCTTCGAAGAGCAGGCACTCGGGCGTGCGTTGGAAATGACGTTGGAGGGGGTGGCCGTACGCGTCGCCATGCCCGAGGATCTGATCGTGTACAAGGCCGCTGCGTGGAGAGATCGAGACCGCTCGGACATCGAACGGCTGCTCGCCCTGCATTGGGGTCAGATCGATCTGCAACGCGTTCGGCGTCTCGTTGGCGAGATTGCCAACGCGCTCGACGATGCCCAACGCCTGAAGCGATTCGAGGAGATCATCGATAAGGTTCGGCATACTTTGTAGCCTATGCTGCTGCACGCGTGCGGCCTGCGTTACCATCATCACGTCCGCATGTCCCTTCGCCGCCTCGTGCTGCTGCTTTTGCTGGTCGTCATGCCGGCGGCGGCGCGGGTTCTGCCTTCGGGAATCCGCCCGTTCAGGACGTACGGCACCGAGTCGGGGCTTGGCAATCTTGCGGCGATGCGCCTGGCGCAGGACATGGCCGGCTTCCTGTGGGTGGCCACGCAGGACGGCGTCTATCGCTACGACGGCACCCGCTTCACCCGCTACGGCCTCGAGGACGGAT
>DATLWH010000182.1:0-2517 GCA_035576505.1 Thermoanaerobaculia bacterium
AGCGCCGGCCTGTGCGCAAAAGAGTCCCCAGGCCTGGCAGACGCGCTGATGGTGCTCGAGAGAATCCGAAAAGCCGCTGGTGTGCGCTCCCGCGCCGGCGGCATGGCGGCCGTCGAGCGGCAGCATGTCCAGCCCGAGGTAGGCGAGCTTGCGAAAGCCGCGCGGAGGGATCACCTTGCCGCGCGCGGCGGCAATGGCGCGGCGCGCGTCAATCGAGACCGTGTCGCCGGGCCAGTGGTTGGCGATCCAGTTGCCGATGATCATGCCGGTGCTGCCGCCCTTATAGCCCTCGCAGGGATGATCGCTCCATCCGTAGACACCATCCTCCTCGTCCACTTCGACGAGGTACGACTCCGCGGGGACCTCGGCGGCATCGATCGAGGTCACGCGCCAGGCCGGCGTTTCCTCCCAGATGAGACCGAGGCGGGGCACGCGGCCGAACAGACCCATGTTCACGTCCATCGCGGCCAGGAGCGTGAAGCGGACGTCGTGGCGAATGCACGCATCCGCGGCACAGGCCCCGTTCACGCTGACGATCGCGCCCGCTCCGGCGATATCGCTCCATGCGCGCGGCGGCAGGCCGTCCAGCGATGGGCCGGCACAGACGATCACGGCGACGCCGCCATCGATGTTCATGCGGCGAGCTCCCAGGCATTCTCGGGAAACTCCGCAAGGAAGTTCACGTGCATCCGCGGGTGCGGCGTCACCGAGCGGACCGACACGCCGTGCAGCGACTGGGGCGAGTGGATGAAGAACGCCAGCCTGTTCGCCGCATACGGAATCGTCTTCACCCGCTCGACCAGGGCATCGTCGACGCAGCGTCCCTCGTCGTACGCGCGCGCGTTTCCGCGGAAGCGGTACAGCTCGAGATCGCCGCCGGACGAGTCGTCGTCGCCTCGGCGGAAGTAGAGCAGCCCGGCGTAGAGAGCGACCGGCCGGTCGACGTGGACGCGGTGGCAGCGCGTCGCGCGCGTCACCGGCGAGCCGTAGGCGATCTGGCAGTCGAGCGCCACGTCGGCAAACGGCTCGACGAAGCGAATGCTGCTCTTCATCTCTTCGAGGCGTTTGCCGGCACGTGCTTCGAGCTCCGGGTGGAGAGCCCGGATCGTGCCGCCGAACAGCGCCACGATCTCGGCGAAGAAGACATGCGAGGTGTGCAGCCGGGTGAACTCACGCCAGCGCGGCGAAGCCTCCGCCAGAATGTGCCCGGCGGAGTAGTGGTAAGGCGTGTTGTTTTCCAGCGTGCGGCCGGCAAGCAGCGTCTCCGCCGGCGGCATGGACGCTTCGAGCTCGCGATAGAGCGCGGGATCGAGCGCGTCGTCCACGACGACATGCGGAAAGGGATCGGGATCGATCCGGTCCGGTGTCACGCCGTGAAGAATGCTGCGCATGACGCTGCTGTGCATCAAGCCGCTTCCTCCTGCTCCCGTGCCCGCACGCGCGGCAGGACATCGCGATGGAAGTTCGTCATCTCTTCCATGTCCGGCCATCCCATGAACAGGAACTGCGTGATGCCGGCCCCGCGGAACTCGAAGAGCGCCTCGGTCACCTCGTCGGGCGATCCGACGATGGCCATGGCCGGAGCGCCCAGGTACGGCACGGCCCCGGACCAGAGATACGGCGTCAGCCAATCGCGTTCCGCGGCCAGCGCGTAGGTGGAGGTGAAGGCGACCGAGTCCGAGCGCTTGGCAAAATCCTCGTGCGTCCGCTTTGGCTGCTGGCCGACTTCTTCCAGGATGGCCGCCGCCGCGCGAACGGCCTCCGCGTGCGTCGGCCGGACGATCAGCGAGACGAGCAGCCCAACTTCCGTTCCCTGCCGCGTGATCTCCGCCGTGCGGGCGCGCAGGTTGTCGGGCGTGTCCGGGAGCCGCCAGAGGCAGTCGGCATGGCGGATGGCAAGGTCCTCGGCCAGCGCGCTGCTGCCGCCGAGGAAGATCTCCGGCCTGGCGCGGTCGGGGGCGACGAAGGGAACGTTGAGCTTCCCCTTCTCGATGCGGTAGTGGCGCCCCTCGAAGTTCACCTCCGCCTCGCGGCGCCAGAAGGCATCGCACACGGTGAGGAACTCGTCGGTGCGCGCGTAGCGCTCGTCGTGCGCGAGGAAGTCGCCGTAGTAGCGCTGCTCCTCGGGCGTGTGGCCGGCCACGACGTTGACGCAGATGCGGCCGTTCGTCACGGTAGCGATGCTGTTGATCTGCTGCACGAAGAGCGTCGGCGACATGATGCCGGAGCGGACGGCCACCATGAATTTGATGCGCGAGGTCAGCACGCCGAGGGCCGCCGCCAGAACGAGTGGGTCGGGCCGGTGGAAGCCGAAGGCTGTCAGCAGCGACTCGATCTCGCATTCTTCGGCGTGCTTGCAGAAGCGCAGCAGGGTGTCCAGCGACGGGATCCCCACCGCCGCGCGGGCCTTGGCGCCACGCAACTTCTCGCCGGCCGAGGACATGCTCCAGTGGAATCGCATCGCCATGGCTATTCCCCCGCGCTCACGCCGTGATGCCCGCCTGGTCGAACTGCAGC
>DATLWH010000183.1:0-8212 GCA_035576505.1 Thermoanaerobaculia bacterium
GCGCGCCGCGTTCGCGGCGTGGCGGATGTGAGGAATGATCTCACCGTGCGTCTGACGATCGGCGATTACCGCACCGATGCCACCCTGGGGCGGCTGGCCACGGACATCCTCGAGTCGCTGCCGGCGGCGCTCCCGGAACGCCCGCGGGTGACGGTGCATGACGGATGGCTCACGCTCGACGGCGTCGTCGAATCCGCCGCGCAGAAACGGACGATCGAAAACGCCTTTCTTCACATCGCAGGCATCCGCGGCCTCACCAACCGGATCAACGTCGAGCCGAGGTCGAAGAACGCGGAAGCAAAACGCGCCTTCGAGGAGGCCGTACGCCGCAGCGCGGCGCTCGCGGTCGCGGACCTGAGCGCGGAGGTCGCCGGGGCGACGATCGTCGTACGCGGCACCGTCAGCTCATGCGTCGAACACGATGCTCTCCTCGATCTGGCCTGGTGTGCGCCGGGAATCACGCATGTGGAGGACCACATCGTCATCCGTCCGCAAACGTACGAGCGGGCGGATACGACATGAAATCGCGCGATCTCGTCGTCTTCGTCGCAGCCGGGACAATCGCCGGCGGTCTCATCGTCTGGACCGCGACGCGCCTCGGGCACAAGAACCCGCCAACCAATCAAGCAACCGTAACCAATACGGCGATTGCGCCGGCGGAACAGTCTCTGGAATCCATCCCTCGAATTCAGGTGCCTGATCTCAACCAGCGAATCGACCGCGGCGAGGTCGTCGTGATCGACGTGCGCGCTGCCGTCGACTACACGGCCGGACACATCCCCGGCGCCATGCACATTCCGCTCGCCTACATTCAGAACGAGCTCCCCTACCTCCCCCGCGGGAAACCGATCGTCACTTACTGCACGTGACCGGCCGAGGAATCGAGCGCCCGTGCGGCGCTCATCATCCGAACCGCCGGCCTGGACGCTTCGGCGCTCCTGGGCGGCTACAGCGCCTGGCAAACCGCCAGCCTGCCGGTACACCAGGGGCGGGAACCGTAAGAGCGGGTTGCTGGGTTGCTGGGTTGCTGGGTTACAAGCGTAGCCAGTCGAAGCCCTCCCTGGGACCGCGAGCGTCCCGCCCGCCGATCTCGCGCGATCGACGGGTCCCGCCGCCCAGGCGACGGGCAAACGTGCCGTCACGGCGCCGAGACCCTTCGGCTACGCGCAGGGCAGGCTCCGCCGGGCCAGCCGGCGAGGACGCCAGCCCTCCGACTCATACCTCGTGGGGCCAGGCCTTCGGACTTCGGTGGTTGCGCGACGGATTCCAGCAAGTAACAGCATCAGAATGACTTACAGTCTCGTCGAAGTTCCGATGCTCCTACGCGCGAATCCTCACTTGAGCGCGGAAGCTGCGCGTTTGCAGTAATTTAGAAGCAAGTTCCCGCCCGTCGGGGCGTGCTCTTTCGGACGCTCGATTCACGCAAGTCGATGAACCAGCGTGAGTTATGTCCTGTTCGTTGCAGCAATATCGAGAGCTGATGCCAGACGCGGTGTCACCGCCGTCAACGTTCCGTCGCGGCGCCGAGACGGCGCCGGGCCAGCCGGCGAGGGCGCCAGCGCTCCCCTGGGACGCCAGCGCTCCGGCAAGACGTCAGCGCTCCGGCCGTTGCGACACGTGCATCACATGGGCGCGAGTACCCGTGGGGCCAGGCCTTCGGACTTCGGCGGTTGCGCGACGGATTCCAGTAAGTAATCGCATCAGAATGACTTACAGTCTCGTCGAAGTCCCGATGCTGCTCCGCACGAATCCTCACTCGAGCGTGGAAGCTATGCGCTTGCAATCATTTAGGAGCAAGTTCACGCCCCGTCGGGGCTTGCTCTTTGGGCGCGTGATTCACGCAAGTCGATGAATCAGCGTGAGTTATGTCCAGTTGGACGACCCGGTGTCACCGCGTTCGTCCGCCGTCAACGTTACTGACAACACTCATGATCGTTGCTGTCCGCTTCGCTGGCGTTGCCGTCGCCACATCAACGTTGCTGCCGGCGGCGTTGACGTTGCTGTCCTCCTTCAGCAACGCTGCTGTCCCCCTTCAGCAACGTTGCTGTCCCTCTTCACCAACGTTGCTGCCAGCGTCGTTGACGTTGCTGTCCTCCTTCACCAACGTTGCTGTCGGCGTCGTTGACGTTGCTGTCCCCCTTCAGCAACGCTGCTGTCCCCCGTCATCGACGTTGCTGCCCTCCTTCACCAACGTTGCTGTCGGCGTCGTTGACGTTGCTGTCCTCCTTCAGCAACGCTGCTGCCGGCGTCGTTAACGTTACTGTCTCCGTCGTTAACGTTGCTGTCGGCGTCGTTAACGTTGCTGTCTCCGTCGTTAACGTTGCTGTCTCCGCCGTTAACGTTGCTGACGGCGACGTCGATTTGACGTCGCGGGTGTCGATTTGACGTCGCCGTCGTCAATGTTGATGCGGGGCTCATCAACTTCCAACGGTACGGGCAGTCGATAATAACTGCGCGTCCGAAGGCGCGCACGCGCACTTGCGTCGGAGCGCCAAGCCTGCCCTGAGCGAAGTGGAAGGGTCTTCGCCGGTTGGCTCGGAGGCTGCCCTGAGCGAAGCCGAAGGGTCTCGCGGGCGAGGCGCGATCGACGGGTCCCGCCCGCCCAGGCGACGTCAAACGTGCCGTCGTGGCGCCGAGACCCTTCGGCTTCGCTCAGGGCAGGCTTCGCGCTCGGGGCCGTCGCGGCACCTCCATCACATCGGGCCGTGATGCGCGCCACGTACTCAGCGGAGATAGATTCCATACCGTGATGGCATCGAAATCCCATAGGATGCAAGAAAGAGGAGACTTGATGAAGAAGATAGTGATGTGCGCGCTGGTGCTCGCGATCGTCCTTCCCGTCACGGTTTTTGCCGATGGCGCGGCGACGTACAAAACGAAATGCGCGGCCTGCCATGGGCCCGACGGAAGCGGACAGACCCCGGTCGGCAAGAACCTCAAAGTGAAAGATCTCAGTTCACCCGAGGTCCAGAAGCTCACCGATGCAGAGCTGACCAAGGTCCTGTCAGAGGGCAAGGGAAAAATGCCGGCCAGCAAACTCTCCGCTGACGACATCAAGAGCGTCATCGGCTTTGTGCGCGGTCTGAAGAAGTAAGATTCTTCGCGGTCGCGAGGTTACGGGTCTCGCGGTGTCGGACAATGCCGCTGACTTCCGCTAATCTGCATTTCTCACAAGAACTCCCGTGATGATACCCATCGAGATCCCTCTCCCCGCGTTTCGAGCGGGGAGAGGGTGAGCCGAAGGCCGGGTGAGGGAACGCGCGGTTGTTGATTTGCGAAGTGACGGGCCGGGGGAAGTTCATGAAAACACTCCCCGCGTTTGTGAAATGTGAGGCAGACCTCGCAACCCCCAGACCGCGTCAGTGCGGCACCGCGTGACCGCGAGACTTCGCGACCGTAATCTTTGCGATCGCCAGCATGGCGCCGCCGTAGACGGCCAAGGCGATGAACATCATCGCCGCGGTTCCGATTCGAAGGTCCTGGGCGATGACTTTCGCGCCGGTCAGCACGAGCAGCGCGATGGCCAGTTGCGAAGCCTCGCGCACGCGCCAGAGACGTCCGATCGAGGCCAGCGCGACCGACGCCGCGGCCAGCACCCCGGTGCGTATGAGCGCGTGCACCCCTTCGCTGGCCGTGCCGGCCGGTGCCGCGGCGAGAACCATGGCCACCGACGTCACGCCGCAGGCAGCAATGCCGAGGAGCACGACGTTCCGTTCCCGGAGAAAGGCGACCAGGCATAACGCGGCTCCGAGGAGCGCCGGCAAGGGGTACGGCACCGCCTCTCCGCGGCTCACGAGCGCGGCACCGGCGAAGGAGAAGAGGCCGCCGCCGACGGCCGCGAAAACTCCCCAAAGCGCGCTCTGCACGCTGAACGTGATGGTCACCGCGCGCGTCAACCCCCGCCGTGCGATCTCCGCCGCGACCAGAGCGGCCACGCTCCAGAGGATCGTCCGCGACGCCGGAGAAAGGACGAGCAATGAGCTGCCCACCACTCCGATCAGCGTTGCCGTCGCGCTCTGGATCATCGCCCCTCTGCTCACGGCCATCGAGATGACCGCGAACAGCAGAAGACAGGCAGCCACCGCGGCGTGGGCGTCGTTCGATGGATCGAGCAATGTCAGGAGAAGCAGCAGGAGCGCAAGGAGATCGGCCTCGATGGCAAGTACCCATCCGGCGACCTTCGCATCGAGAAGGAAGGCCACGGCACCGATGACCGTCACCTCGATGAAGAAGGGAATCAGCTCCTTTGTGGCGTAGGCGAGCAGGATGGCGTCGCACGTCGCTCCGGCCGCGGCGATCCATGCGAATGACGGGAGCGCGTAGCGGCGGCCTGCCTCGATCAGCCCGATGCTGAGCGCGGCCAGCACGAGCGCCGCGATGTTCGCCGAGAGCACGCCGAAGCGCGTCGTCGCTTCCCATACGATCGGATAGGCAATGATCGCGGCCGTCGCGGCGTAGAAGACGCCGGCACTGCGGCGTCCGAGGCGGACGACGTAAATGGCCACGACGATCCAGGCGATCGCATAGAGGAGGCCCGCCACCACACCGGCCGGCTTCGACACCGCCGCCGAGTCGGTGGCGGCCCGGAGGAGAAACGCTCCGCCGAGGATAAGGAGCGATTTTCCAATGAGCGCGAGGTCGATCATTGAAGGCGCGGCGTCTTCTTCGGGAGCCTCTGTCGCCGTTGCGACGACCGGCTCAGGCGCCTGCGGATGCTCCAGATTTGCCAGCCGGAGCTCGATCCGCTCCAGCCGCAGATTGAGCTCTTCCAACCTTTGATCGACGTCCATGTGTCAGCCAAGCATGCTGTCACATTGCACAGCTGTGTCAGCCGTCACCGGAATGAGTGATTTTTAAAACATCGGGCGGATGGCGGCGTCAGCGTATGCTGGCAAACACCAGCGAAGGAGTCGACATCGAATATGGAAGCCTTGGAATCACGACCGCGCCGCAGCTTTCTCAACTGGTTCCTCGGAAGTTCTCTCGTGGCCGTGGTGGGGTCGTTTCTCTATCCGATCATCCGCTTCGCCAGCCCGCCGCGCATCCCTGAAGCGACCACAAACCAGGTGGAGGCGGGCGACACTGCGGACGCGGCGCTGATGGACAAGGGATACAAAATCGTCCGTTTCGGCGCCGAGCCGGTCATCCTGGTCAAAGTGACCGACACCGAATACCGGGCCTTCTCGGCCACCTGTACACACCTCGACTGCATCGTCGGATACCAGAAAGACCGCACGCGCATCTTCTGTAATTGTCACGGCGGCACATACGACCTCAATGGAAGAAACGTGGCCGGTCCCCCTCCTCGTCCACTCACAGCCTACAAAGTAAACCTCCTGGCGAAAGGCTCCGAGCCGGCGAAGATCGTCGTCTCGCGCGCATAGGAAAACGATGATCGATCGCGTCGGCAAATGGCTTGACGACCGGCTAGGCCTGTCGACACTGGTCGAGCTCGGATCCCACAAAACGGTGCCGGTGCACCGCTATACGGTCTTCTACTACCTCGGCGGGATGACGCTGTTCTTCTTCCTCGTGCAGGTCTGCACGGGCGTCCTGCTGATGCTTTACTACCGCCCCTCCGCGAACGAAGCGTTCGAGTCGGTCGAGTTCATCATGACCGTCGTGCCGTTCGGGTGGCTGATTCGCTCCATTCACTCGTGGTCGGCGAATCTGATGGTCTTTTTCGCCATCCTTCATCTCACCAGCGTCTATTTCATGAAGGCGTATCGCCCACCCCGTGAGTTGACGTGGGTCACGGGCGTGCTCGTTCTGTTCCTCATCCTCGGGTTCGGATTCTCCGGCTATCTCCTGCCGTGGAATCAGCTGGCCTTCTTCGCCACGAAAGTGGGGACCGACATCGCCGGGGCCGTACCGTTCATCGGACATTGGATCGTTCGCTTCCTTCGCGGCGGTGACCGGGTGTCCGGAGGAACGCTGTCGCGCTTCTATGGATGGCACGTGGCGGTGCTGCCGGCGATCACCTGCGTGTTTCTGCTCGGCCATCTCGCGCTCGTGCAGTTGAAGGGCATGAGCGTCCCCTCCTCCTGTGAAGAGGAAACCCGGCGGCGCCGGCCGATGAAGTTCTTCCCTCACTTCGCCCTGCGCGATCTCTCTGGATGGCTCTTCGCCCTGGGAGTGCTCGCGGCGCTGGCGGCACTCTTTCCGTGGGAGCTCGGCGAGAAGGCAGACCTCTTTGCCCCCGCCTACCCGAACATCCGGCCGGAGTGGTACTTCGTCTTCATGTTCCAGACGTTGAAGGTCATCCCCGGCGGCGAGATCTTCGGGCTCGAATACGAGGCCATTCCCATCCTTCTCTTTGGCGCGCTCGGCGCGCTGCTGATGTTCGTACCGTTTCTCGACCGGAGCGCGCCCGGCAAGGGCAGGGGCTGGTCGATCGCCGGCGTGATCGCGTTGCTGTTCGTCATCGGGATGACGTGCTGGGGTTACATGTCATTGCTTCCTCTTTATGTGGTGGTCATTACCGCGATTCTGCTATCGCTCTTCGCCTTTATTACGCGCGGCGGCCGTAAGTCGGAGGATCAATGAGAGCGCGCCTGATCGCAGTCGTTGTCGCGCTCTTCTGCGCAACCGGGGTGGCCCTGGCCCAGACCTCGTGCATTCATTGCCACGGCGGTGAGCTGTTCGATGAAGCCGCCAGGGCCAAGGTAAAGCATTTCAATACCGACGTGCACTCAGAGGTCGGCCTCTCCTGCCACAATTGTCACGGCGGCAATCCCGATCCGAAACTCGACGACGATATCGCCGGCGCCATGGATCCGAAGTTCAAGCCGAACCCGTATATCGGCGCCCCGAAACGCACGGCCATTCCCGATTTCTGCGGCCGTTGCCACTCATCGGCGGCGTATATGAACAAATTCAACCCGGCCGCGCGCGTCGACGCGGTCAGTGAGTATTGGACCAGCCATCACGGCCAGCAATTGAAACGGGGCATTGAGGATGTGGCCACGTGTATCGATTGCCACTCCGTCCACAATATCCGCCGGAAGAGCAATCCGGAGTCGCCCGTTTATCCCACCCATGTCGCCGAGACGTGCAGCCGCTGCCATTCCGATGCGAAGCGGATGCAAGCCAACGGGCGTTCATTTCCTATTGACCAGTACGCGCGCTGGAGCACCAGCGTCCACGCCAAGGCCTTGCTGCAGAAGGGCGATCTGACCGCACCGACCTGCAACGACTGCCATGGAAATCACGGCGCCACGCCGCCTGGAGTGGCCAGTATTGCCTTCGTCTGCGGCCAGTGTCACGTCCGTGAGATGGAGTTGTTCCGGGCCAGCCCCAAGGCCGCGGGATGGGAACGTCACAACGACCTTCTCACCGCCGCCGACGGCAAATGCGGAACCTGTCACGACGACCAGCGCGCCGCTTTGCAGATCAAGCAGTTCAACGGCTGCGTCATCTGCCATAGCAATCACGGCATCAACCGCCCCACCGTGGCCATGCTCGGCAATTCGCCCGATACGCCATGCGCGTTCTGCCACGAAGGGGTTGGCGCGCTCGCGGCCGCGGTTCCGGAACCGAAGGAAAAGGCGGAGCATTTTGCGGAGGTGCGCGCCGGCCTGCTCGCCACGGCGGCGAAAATGCACCTGCAGGATGACGCCCGATTCGACTGGCTCGTCGATCAGGCCCTCCAATTGCCCACGCACCGGATCCAATCGGGTGACGACGGCAAACCGAACCTTCGTCCCGAGTTCGCGCGCCTGTTCGAGAAGTTCCGGATCGGCAAGACCCACAACGTATTCCGTGATCCCGCCACAGGCCACGACGTCAGCACGGCGGTGAGGCGATGCAGCGATTGCCACCGCATCTCCGGTTTCGCCGGCCGCGATACGTCACTGGCGCTGCTGACCGGTACTCGCGAGGTAACGAGCATGATCGCGCGCTCCGAGCGCATTCTCCTCACCGCCCAGCGTGGCGGGGTGGAAGTGCGGTCCGCGCGCGCGGAGCTCGACAGCGCCGTCGACAACCAGATCGAGCTCGAGACGCTCGTCCATACGTTCGCCAGCGCCGGCGCCTTCGCCGACAAACGGAAAGAAGCGCTACAGCACGCACAAGCGGCGCTCCAGGCAGGCCAGCACTCACTGGACGAACTCGCCTATCGCCGCCGCGGCCTCTTCATCGCACTCGGTGTGATCCTCGCGGCATTGGTAGCCCTGGCACTCAAGCTGAGACAGATGTAGCCGCCGGCACGGGC
>DATLWH010000184.1:0-6288 GCA_035576505.1 Thermoanaerobaculia bacterium
GGCATCTGGCGCGGCAGGAGGTTGGCGGCTTCGCCACCACCTGCGACATGCAGCAGGTGGAACGCGAGCTCTGCAACGGCTGGGATGATTTCTGGACCGACGATCTGGCGGTGTTTTATGCCGCGCTCATCGCCCGTGATGATCGTCACGTGGCGGTGTGACTGATTTCGCGTCATGCTGCGGCCGCGCAGCCTTACCGTGAGCCCGGAGGCAGTCCATGACCGTAGCCCTGTATCCGACCCAGTTCGAGTCCGACGTCGTTCTCAGGACGGGAAGCACATTGCACCTCCGTCCGGTCCGAGCCGAGGATCATGAGCGGCTGGTCGCTTTCTACGGACGCCTTTCGCCGGAGACGCTGCACGCGCGGTTCTTCGACACCTGCTCGCCCGATCGCGCCGCGGCGTACTCTCCGGCCGAAGTCGACTACGTCCGCGAGTTCGGCGTGATCGGCGAGAGCGCCGACGACATCGTGGCCGTGGCCCATTACTTCGCCTCGCCTCACCGGAAGAACGTCGCCGAGGTCGCCTTCGCCATCGCCGACGCCGGGCAGGGCCACGGCATCGGAACGAAACTGCTCGAGGTCCTCGTCGCCGCGGCGCGTACGCACGGCATCGAGCGGTTCGAGGCCGACGTGCTGGCCGATAACCGCCGCATGCTCGACGTCTTCCTGGGCATGGGCTTCGTCGTCGACACGGACATGGATGCGGGAACCGTTCACCTGTCGTTTCCGATCGCGTCGACACCGCTGACCGAGCAACGCGCCGCCGAGCGTTCGCAGACAGCGGCCGCGGCCTCCATGCGCGCCATCTTCGCGCCGCGCTCGATCGCGGTGGTGGGCGCCAGCCGCCGGACCGGCCAGCTCGGCAACGAGATCGTGCGGCACCTGCGCAGCACCGGCTATCAGGGATCGCTTTACGTCGTGAATCCGCACGCCATCGACGTCGAATCCGTTCCGGCGTTCCCGAGCATGATCGCCATCAAGGGCGAGGTCGAGCTGGCCATCATCGCCGTGCCGGCAGCGTTCGTGGAAGCGGTGCTCGACGACTGCATTGCCAAACGCGTTTCCGCGGTCGTGATCATCAGCGCGGGCTTCGGCGAGAGCGGCGAAGAGGGACGGGCCATCGAGAGAAGGCTGCTGGAGAAAGTCCGCGCCGCCGGCGTGCGCATGGTCGGCCCGAACTGCATGGGCGTCATCAATACCGATCCGTCCGTTCGCATGCAGGCCACGTTCGCGGATGTCTTTCCCCCGTCGGGCAACGTGGCCATGTCCAGCCAGAGCGGGGCCCTCGGCCTGGCCGTGCTCGACTACGCCCGCTCGCTGCACATCGGTTTCTCGACCTTCATCTCGGTCGGCAACAAGGCCGACGTCTCCGGCAACGATCTGATTCAGTACTGGGCCGACGATCCCCGCACGAACGTGATCCTTCTCTACCTGGAAAGCTTCGGCAACCCGCGCAAGTTCGGCGAGATCGCGCGGCGTGTGGGGAGGCAGAAGCCGATCGTGGCCGTGAAAGCGGGCCGCTCGGCGGGAGGCGCCCGCGCCGCGTCGTCCCATACCGGTGCGCTGGCCTCGGCCGATGCCATCGTCGACGATCTGTTTCGCCAGGCCGGTGTAATCCGCACCGATACGCTGGAAGAGATGTTCGACGTGGCCGCGCTGCTGGCCAAGCAGCCGCTGCCGAAGGGAAGCCGCGTGGCCATCGCTACGAACGCCGGCGGTCCGGGAATCCTGGCCGCGGATGCCTGCGAGGCGAACGGCCTGGCACTGGCGCAATTGAGTGCCGAGACAGCGGAGAAACTCCGGGCCATGCTCCCTTCCGCCGCCAGCGTCGGCAATCCGATCGACATGATCGCTTCGGCCACCGCGGAGCAGTACCACGCCGCTCTGCAGTTGCTGCTTGCCGATCCAGGCGTCGACTCCGTGATCGCCATCTACATCCCGGTTCTGGCAACGGAAGCGGCCGGGGTGGCCAGGGCCATCCAGGATTGCGCCAGCGATTCGCACGGCAAAACGATGCTGGCGACGTTCATGGGCGCCGCGGGCACACCGGTTCCGCTCGATCCCGTTCCCGCGTTTCCATTCCCCGAGCGCGCCGTACAGGCATTGGCCGCGGCAACGCGCTATGCCGAATGGCGCAGGACCCCTGTCGGGCGTGAAGTCCGGTTCGACGACATCGACCACGTCCGGCTCCGCTCCATCATCGACGCGGAGATCGAGCGCGGCGGCGGCTGGCTCGATCCGTTGGGCGTCGCAGCGGTGCTGTCCGCAACCGGCATCGACGCTCCGGCCATCGCCTTCGCCAGGAGCGCGGAGGAGGCGATGGAAGGGGCGATCTGCATCGGTCTACCCGTTGCCTTGAAAGCGTACGGGCCGGAACTGCTGCACAAGAGCGAAGTGGGTGGCGTGAAGCTGGGGCTGGGCGATGAATCGAAGGTCTATGCCGCGTATGAGGAGATGGCCTCCTCCCTGGGCGATCGGATGACCGGCGCGCTCGTGCAGGCCATGTCGCCCGACGGCGTGGAGATGATGATCGGCGCCACCGTCGACCCCGCATTCGGCCCCGTGATCGCCGCCGGCGCCGGCGGCACGCTCGTCGAGCTCCTCAACGACGTCGCCTTCCGTCTGCACCCGCTGACCGATGCCGACCCCGAGGCGATGCTCTCGGGGCTGCGCTGCATGAAGTTGCTCCACGGCTTCCGCGGATCGAAGCCCGCGGACATGGCCGCGCTGCGGGGCGCCATCCTCCGCGTCTCGGCCTTGCTGGAGATCTGTCCAGAAATCCGCGAGCTCGACCTGAACCCGATCAAGGTGCGCGAATCGGGCGCGGTCGTGGTCGACGCGCGCATCCGGGTGGAGAAGCCAGCGTTGACAAAGCCTTCCTTACGGATCGCGTACTGAAACCAAAAGCGAACGCGGATCAAAACGTAGGTCGGACTCTCCAGTCCGACCCTCATGCGATAAACTACGCCTGTTCAGCGGCTTACGAGAGAACGGCATAGCTCCGACGCCGAGCTGAATATATCCGAGGCCGATATATTTATCTCGGAGGCTGAGCTATTTATATCCGAGGCCGAGCTATTTATGTCCGAGGCTGAGCTATGCAGGTCGGGGGGCGAGATCAATAGCTCGGATGGCGAGATCAATAACTCCGAAGCCGAGATATTTAGGTCCGAAGCCGAGATATTCAGGTCCGAGGCCGAGATAAATATATCCGAAGGCGAGCTATTTATCTCCGAAGCTGAGATATTCATGTCCTGGGGCGAGATAAATAGCCCGAAGGCCGAGATGAATAGCTCCGAGCCTGAGCTATTTACGTCCGAAGCGGACATTTGCATCTCTGAGGTCGGTATCGGTCGATCGTAAGCCGGTCGACTGGGGACGCGGCCACACCCGGTAACCTATTCATGCGCAGTAACTTACACCAACGGCCAGACGCCGCGATAGCGGCAGAAGAGGGTAGCCAGGGGTGCGAGCGCTTTTTGCGAGCAACCCCTGGTAACGATGTCCATCGTTTTGGTGCCGCGTCAGCGGCACTGGAAATCGCGACGGATCTTCGTTTGACGCTCCGGTGCCACTGACGCGGCACGATATGGAATGACCTCTCAACCAGGGGTGCTCGCAAAAACCGCTCGCACCCCTGGCTATCGTCTTTGAGCCGCTATCGCGGCATTGGATACCCGTTGGCAGAGCCGGCGTGAGGAAACGTAGCCTCGGTTTCGAGCCTGGGGATTCTCGGAGTCCGCGCATCGTGCGAGCCCGGTTCAGCAGGCAGCAGAGCGTACCCGCAGTCCTGATACCCGGCGCCCGCGAAACCCGGAGTGCGGTATCTGGCCCGCACTCCGGATCTCCTCGTGTCTCAACCTCGTTGGCTCAGCACGACCGCCGCCGCGATGGCGAGCGACAGTGCCAGGAGCATCAAACCGAATCCGCCAAGCGCCGGAACGTCTTCCACGACCAGGACCGCGACGGTCGAGGTGTTGTTTGCGGGCACTGTGTCCGATTCGTTCCCCGAGACCGTGGCGGTGTTCGTCAGAAGTCCGGCCGTGGAGACGGTGCCGTGGATCGTGATCGTGGCGCTCGCGCCGTTCAGGATCGTGCCGAGGTTGCAGGTGATCGTGGTCGTTCCGCTGCAGGAACCTTGCGTCGCGATCGCGGAGGCGAGTGTGAAGCTGGCCGGGAGCGGGTCGGTGACGATGACGCCGGTGGCGGTGGCCGGTCCGTGATTCGTGACCACGAGCGTGTAATCGAACGCCGTATCGACGACCGGGACCGCCGGTGCCGTCTTCGTGATGGCGAGATCGATCGAAGCCGCGCCGGTGGTGCCGCCGTTGCCGGTGTTGTCGGTGTTGTTGTTCGTGTTCGGATCGAATTCGGCCGCCGAGGCGGTGGCGCTGTTGTCGAACGCGCCCGCGGCGTTGATCGTGGCGGTGACGTTGATCGTGACGTTGGCACCCGAGGCCAGGCTGGCGATGGTGCAGGGCAGCGCCGCGCAGCCGCCGCCGCTGACGTTGGTGATGGTCATGTTCACCGGCGTGTCGGTGACCTGGACGTTCGTCGCCGTGGACGGGCCGGCGTTGGCGACGACGATCGTGTAGCTGATGGACTGGCCGGCGGTGAAGGGGCCCGCGGTCACGAGGGTCTTGACGAGCGAGACGTCGGCCGCCGGCAGGGCCGTACCGCCGGCGGTGCTGGTGTTGTTCGCGGTGTTGGGATCGAAGTCGTTGCCGTTCGCCGTGGCGGTGTTGCTGAAGGCGCCGGCGGCGTTGATCGTGGCCGTGACGGTGACGATCACCGTGTGCGTGTTGGCCAGAGGCGAGCCGAAGGTGCAGGGAAGGGAGTCGCAGTGATGGTTGCCGGCGTTGTCGTTGCTGACCGAGTTGGTGATTGTCATGTTCGTCGGCGTGTCGGTGACGGTGAGCTGCGTCGACGCCGACGGACCGTTGTTGTGGATGGTGAGGGTGTAGGTGATCGATTCGCCGGCGTGGTACGGCCCGGCGGTGACGATCGACTTCACGACCGAGATGTCCGCCGAGGTCGCGGCCACGGCGTTGACCTGGCTGCTGTTGTTCGACGAATCCGGATCGATCTGATCATTGGTGCTGACGCTGGCGTTGTTCTGGAACGCGCCCGGAAAGAGAATCGTGCCGGTGACGGTGACGTCGGCGCTCGCGCCGGATGACAACGAGGCGATCGTGCACTGCGCATTGCTGCCGTTCCCGGTCGGACTGATCGACGTGCCGCTGCAACCGCCGCCGCTCATGCTGGCGACGTCGACTCCGATGGATAGATCGTGCACGATGATGTTCGTGGCCGCCGATGGGCCGTTGTTTGTGACATGTAGATTGAAGCTGATCGTGTCGCCAACGTGGTAGGGAGCGGCAGTGGTCAAGGTCTTGATCACCCCCAAGTCGGCGGTAGGACCGGCCGTGCCGCCGGCGGTGGAGGTGTTGTTCGACGGATCGGGATCGAAGTCGTTGCCGTTGGCGGTCGCCGTGTTGCTGAAGTCGCCGTCGGCGTTGATCGTGGCCATGACTGTAATGATGACGCTATGGGTATTGGCCAAAGGCGAACCGAACGTGCAGGGGAACGAGTCGCAGTGGTGGTTCCCTGCGTTGTCGTTGCTGCTCACGCTGGTGATGGTCATGTTCGTCGGCGTGTCGTTGACCGTGAGCTGCGTCGATGCGGAGGCGCCGTTGTCGGTGACGGTAAGCGTGTAGGTGATCGATTCGCCGGCAAAGTACGGGCCCGGGGTGGTGATCGCCTTCACGATCGAGACATCGGCAGAAGTGGTAGCCACAGCGTTGAGCTGGCTGCTGTTATTCGACGTGTCGGGGTCGGTCTGGTCGGCGGAGACGCTGGCGTTGTTCTGGAACGAGCCGGGTGCGTTGATCGTCGAGGTCACCACGACGTCGGCGCTCGCTCCTGATGCCAGCGACGCGATCGTGCACTGAATGTTCTGGCTCTGATTGCCGCTGATCGACGCGCCGGTGCAGTTGCCGCCCGTCATGGTCAGCGGGGAGAGGCCGACGCCGTTGTCGAGCACCACGATGTTCGTCGCGGTGGACGGACCGTTGTTTGTGACGTGGAGATTCATGCTGATCGTGTCGCCGTGGTGATACGGCCCTTGCGTGATGAAGGTCTTTACCACGGAGACGTCGGCGCTGTCCGTTGCCGTGCCGCCGTTGCCCGTATTGTCGGTGTTGTTGCCCGGGTTCGGATCGGGCTGCGCCGCGATGGCGGTGGCGCTGTTGTCGAAGGCGCCGGCGGCGTTGATCGTGGCGGTGACG
>DATLWH010000185.1:0-6865 GCA_035576505.1 Thermoanaerobaculia bacterium
TTGCGCGTGCTAATCTTCGCCGCATGTGGCAATACACTCCTCGCGTGGCCGTTGTCCGCGGGCTTCGCACGCCCTTCGCGAAGTCGGGGACGCATTATGCGCATCTCTCCGCGCTCGACTTGGGCAAGTTCGTCGTGGCTGAGCTCGTGCAGCGCTCGGGAGTCGATCCCAACACCATCCAGGAAGTCGTCTTCGGGAATGTGATCCCCTCGGTCAAGGCGCCGAACATCGCCCGCGAGATCGTCCTCGGCACCGGCCTTCCGCGGAAGGTGCCCGGCTACACGGTCAGCAAGGCGTGTGCGTCGTCGAATCAGGCCATCACCTCGGCGGCCGACATGATCTTCCGCGGCTACGCCGACATCGTCATCGCCGGCGGCAGCGAGAGTCTTTCCGACATCCCCATCCTCTTCTCGAAGAACTTCGCCGACTCGCTGGTTACCTCCAGCAAGCAGAAAAGCGTCACCGGCAAACTAGGCTCCTTCCGCAAGATCCGGCCGAAGGATCTCGCTCCCGACGCCCCCGCCATCGCCGAGTCGACCACCGGGCTGACGATGGGGGAGTCGGCCGAGAAGATGGCCAAGGAGAACGGCATCACGCGCGAGGCCCAGGACAGGTTCGCGCTGCAGAGTCATCACCGCGCCGCCGAGGCCACAGCCAGCGGCCGGTTCAAAGACGAAGTGATGACCGTGCTCGTTCCGCCCGGGTACGACGACATCGTCGAGACCGACAACCTCATTCGCGGCGATTCGACGCTCGAAGCGATGGCAAAGCTGCGGCCGGTCTTCGATCGCAAATTCGGCACGATCACCGCGGCCAACGCTTCGCCGCTCACCGACGGCGCGTCGGCGGTCCTCCTGATGTCGGAAGACAAGGCCAAGGCCCTCGGCATCAAGCCGATCGGCTTCATCAAGAGCTACGCCTACGCCGCGACCGATCCGTTCGACCAGTTGCTGCAAGGTCCCGTCTTCGCGTTGCCGGTGGCGTTGGAGCGCGCCAAGATTGGACTCAAGGACATCGGCGTGATCGAGATGCATGAAGCGTTTGCCGCGCAGGTGCTGTCGAACATCCAGTGGCTCGGTTCGAAGAAGATCGCCCAGGAGAAGCTCGGCCGCAGCGAGCCGGTCGGCGAGATCGACCCCGAGAAGATCAACCGCACCGGCGGCTCCATTGCGTTGGGACACCCATTCGGCGCCACCGGCGCGCGCATCGTGACGACCGTCTGCAACGAGCTGCAGCTCACCGGCCAGCAGTACGGCCTCGTCACCGTCTGCGCCGCGGGCGGGATGGGCGTGGCCATGGTGCTGGAGCGGGAGTAGTCCCCGTGTGTCTTCAGGTATCCATCGAGTTTTCTGCATCGAGCGAGAGTGACGTTGAGAAGCTGGCTCGCGCCGTCAAAGCCGAGTTTGCCGTTGAGTTTGCTCTGGAGAGCCTTCAGAAATCGCGCCGCGTGGCCAAGGTCTTCGTAACGGCGAAGGGCAGCGGTTGCGGTTGCAGTTTTCTCGAGAGCACGGCGATGCCTCATGACGACTTGTGGCACTTTCGCCCTGAGGCTGCCAGGGCTGTTGCAGACGCGGTCGAACAGGTTGGGAAACGCAAGCAAGGCGAAATCACCTTCCAGGCCATCTGGCTGGGCCCGGACCGCGAGGACTTAGAGGTTCGTCGAGTCGGTCTTGGTGAGCTGGCTAAACTGATTCGCTCGTGTGAGATCTCGCAGTCGGTTCGATATCTCGCCGCCAGCGTTCCTGATTAACGTTGGTCTGGCGGACCCGGGGCATCAATTCGTAAACAGGAATTCTGCTCCGAGTTTTCAGTGGTGAGGTTGAATCCCCTGCCCGCCGAGAGATACGGTACGGCGGTGCCCACGTCCCGAACGCCCCGGTCAAGTCCGCGAGAAGCAGATCCTCTTCGCAAGATCTCCGAAATCTGTCTTGCCTTCCCAGAGACCAGCGTGGAAAAACACGGCTCACACGCCACGTTCCGGGTACGCAAGAAAGTGTTCGCCTACTTCCTTGATGACCACCACGGCGACGGCATCGTGTCGGTGTGCGTCAAGACACGGCTTGGCGAGAATCGCGATCTCGCGCGGCAAAGCCCGGCGAGGTTTTACCTGCCGGCATACATCGGCCCGCGAGGTTGGCTCGGCGTTCGTTTGGACTTCCCCTCGATCTCCTGGGACGAAGTTGCGTCCCTGATCGCGTCCAGCTTTGCCATCGTCGCGCCGAAAACGCTGGCAGCGGCCATGCGACAAAAGGTAGACCGCTGAGGCAGCCAAAGCGAAAGGCGCCTCGGGCAATTCGCGTTCAGCGCGCCGACCCTCGAATCACGAAGTCACCGCCCGGTGATGTGGCCTTGAGCAGAGCATCGAGCTTCTCCACGGTTGGGACCGCGTCACCGCGCTCGTAACGGGCATACGCGTTGCGGGATGACGATCCAAGCCGCGACGCCAGATCCCGAAGAGACGTTCCGCTGGCTTCACGCCGCCGCCTGAGAAGCAGGGCGGTCATCGCGGCGGCATCGCTGCCGGCAACCTCGAACTCAGCGGAGCCGCGGGAGTAGACCGTCGCCTGAAAGCCCTTCCGGTCAACCATCGTCTCGAGCCAGTCACCAATCATCTGAAGCGCTTCTTTTCTCGTTCGGCCCTGGGTCATGGCATCGAGGAGCGGAACCTCGGCCAACCACCAGCGGCCATCGCGCACGACCTTGCCCTCAAATCTCATGTCTTCCCCTGTGTACACGGATGGGTGTACGGTGTATTCCCTCCGTTCAGCGCTGATGAGACAAAACTTTCTTGTCGCGAATGGCTTCGGAGCCCGCCAGATGCGCGAAGGACCGAAATCGTCGAGTACTCTCCGCGACCCCATCCGGGGTCGAAATCCTGGCTGGCAATGGATACCGGTGGTCGCTCGCTGACGCTCGCACCACCGGCTACCGTCCGTGACGCCTCCGGCGTCCTATCGCGGATCGGACCGCCGGCTGTTACAACTTCAGTCACCGAACCGAACTCGGCGCCCCATCAGGGTAGTTCAGTGCCCGATGCGTATCGCTTGCCTCACTTCTGCAGCGGGATAAACCTCTGACGATGACGAAATCGAAAGGCAGCGCGATCGAATCGAAGCTGCGCGACTTTGCCCTCGGCTTCCCCGAGGCCTATGAAGAGTTTCCGTGGGGGCACAGTGCCATCAAGGTGAAGGGGAAAGCGTTCCTCTTCATGGGCACCGGCGACGACGGCTTCTCGATCTCGCTGAAGCTCCCGCAGTCGCGCGACATGGCGGTCGATCTTCCCTTCACCGCGCCGACCGGCTACGGCCTCGGCAAGAGCGGCTGGGTCACGGCGCACCTGAAGGATCAGAAATCTCTCGACCTGATCAAGGCCTGGATCGAGGAAAGCTACCGGGCCATCGCGCCGAAGAAGCTGGTCAGGCAGCTCGAGTAGGAGCGCCGCCGAGCCAGCCGGCGGGACGCCAGCGCTCCGGTACACTATCCCACGCATGACCGAAGTCATCCGCGCTGTCTGCCCGCACGACTGTCCTGACACCTGCCTGATGCTCGTCACCGTTGACGACGGCCGGGCCACGCGCATCGCCGGCGACCCGGAGCACCCGTTCACCCAGGGGTTTCTCTGTACGAAGGTGGCCAGGTACCTGGAGCGGACCTACCATCCCGACCGGCTGGCCTATCCGCAGATCCGCGCCGGTGCGAAAGGGGAGGGACGCTTCCGCCGCGCCACGTGGGAGGAAGCGGCCACGCTCATCGCGGAGCGGCTGAAGGCGATCATCGCCTCCCCCCACGGGCCGCAGGCGATCCTGCCGTACTCGTACGCGGGAACGATGGGGCTTGTCCAGGGCGAAGGGATGGCCTCGCGCTTCTTCCGGCGCATCGGGGCGTCGTTTCTCGACCGGACGATCTGCTCGAGTGCCGGCGCCGAGGCGCTCAACCTGACGTACGGAACACGGATGAGTACCGATCCCGAGAGCGTCCCCGAGGCCAAGCTGATCCTGCTCTGGGGAACGAACACGCTCACGTCCAACCCGCACCTCTGGCCGTTCATCCGCCGCGCCCGAGCCAACGGAGCGCCGGTCATCTGCATCGATCCACTGCGGACGCGAACCGCCGCGGCCTCGGATGAGCACATCGCCATCCGTCCCGGCACCGACGCGGCGCTGGCGCTCGGCATGATGCACGTTCTGTTCAGGGACCGGTTGGAAGATCGTCAATATCTTGACGAGATGACGATCGGCTGGGAGAAGCTGCGCGACCGCGTCCTGGCCGACTACGCTCCGGAGCGCGTCGCGGCGATCTGCCGCTTGCCGGCCGCGACGATTGAGCGCCTCGGCACGCTCTACGGGACGACGCGCCCGACGTTCATCCGGCTCAACTACGGCCTGCAACGCCACGCCGGCGGCGGCTCGGCGGTGCGCGCCATCTCGCTGCTGCCGGCCATCACCGGCGCCTGGAACGACGCCGGCGGCGGTTGCCAGCTCTCCTCGTCGGGCACGTTTGCGATGAACACCGCCGCGCTGGAGCGGACGGACCTCGGCAACCACGCCGCGCGCACGATCAACATGTCGCGGCTGGGCGAGGCGCTGACGGAGACGGACGACCCTCCGGTGAAGGCCCTGATCGTCTACAACTCCAATCCCGGCTCCGTGGCTCCTGATCGCGAAACCGTGCTGCGCGGCCTGCGGCGCGACGATCTCTTCACGGTCGTCCTCGAACAGTTCCAGACCGACACCGCCGACTACGCCGATGTTCTCCTCCCAGCCACGACGCAGCTAGAGCACGACGATCTCCACAAGGCCTATGGCCATCTCTACGCGATGTACAACCGCCGCTCGATTACTCCGATCGGTGAGGCGCTGCCGAATAGTGAGATCTTCCGCCGTATCGCCGCGGCGATGCATCTCGACTACCCGGAGCTGCGCGAGAGCGATGAGGAGCTGATGCGGACCGCGCTGACCGGCACCGGCGAGGTGATGAACGGCGTGACGTTCGAAGCGCTGCGGGTACACGGTTCGGTACGGCTCAATCTGCCGTCGCCACACCTTCCGTTCCGCCGCGGCGCGGCACTGAAGACGCCGAGCGGCAGGATCGAGATCGAATCGGCGCAGGTGGCCGCGCTCGGGCTCGACGCTCTGCCGTCGTTCGTTCCGCCGTACGAATCCGAAGAGCGCGATCCCGAGCTGGCGCGCCGCTTTCCTCTGGCCCTCATCTCGCCGCCCGCGCACTCGTTCCTCAACTCGACCTTCGTCAATGTCGTCTCGCTGCGGCGCTCCGCGGGCAAGCCCACACTGGAGATCCACGCCGACGATGCGCGCACCCGCGCCATCGCCGACGGCGCACGCGTGAAGATCTTCAACGATCGCGGCACCTTCACCGCCGACGCCGTCGTCACGGACCGCGTCCGCCCCGGCGTCGTCTCCGCGCCGTCCGTCTGGTGGGGGAGGCTGACCTCAGACGGCGCGAACGCGAATCAGACAACGTCACAGGCGCTGACCGATATCGGCCGGGGGGCCACGTTTTACGACAACCTCGTGGAGGTAGCGCCGGCTTGAGATTGGCCGTTGGGTCCGTCCCGGAAGCCGTACCGTTCAACGCCGCCTGCGAGGCACACTTCCCTGGGACCGCGGGCGTCCCGCCCGCCGCTCTCGCGAGACCTGGGGCAGGAACGAAATCGTCGATATCCCAACGTCAGATCCTGCCAGACGGCAGGCGGGACGCCCGCGCTGCCAGGGAGGGCTCCCGGGGCCTTAAGCAAGAGTGTCTAGGATTCATGCAAGAGAGTCGGGAGTTCCGTGCAATTGACTCCGAGGTCCTGAAAAAGTACTCGAGGGTTCCATGCAAGAGAGTCGAGGGTTCCAAGCAATTGACTCCGAGGTCCTGAAAAAGTACTCGAGGGCTCCATGCAAGAGAGTCGAGGGTTCCATGCAAAAGACTCCGAGGTCCTGAAAAAGTACTCGAGGGTTCCATTCAAGAGAGTCGAGGGTTCCAAGCAAGAGACTCCGGGGTCCTGAAGAAGTACTCGAGGGTTCCATGCAAGAGAGTCGGGAGTCCTAAATAAGTCCTCGGGGGTTCCATGCGAGAGAGTCGGGGGTTCCATGCAAAAGACTCGGAGGTCCGATGCCATAAACCTCGAAGTCAAATGCAAGGGATTCGGCGGTCACAAGCGAGAGACGCAGGTTCCATATTAAGGACCCACGGGCTGTACCTCTCCATCTTCAACCCCGGGCAAAGCGAGTAGTCCTGATCTCTACAATAGTGTTCGTCGAGCGTCCTTCTCCCCACCGCGCTTTTCAGCGGGGGGAGAAGGGCGCTCGATGAAACGGAATGGAAGAGGTTCAAGCAGGCTGTGAGAAATGCGGTTAGGAACGACCGTTTGGAACGCCGCCGTCGCTGAATCCCGTCACAACCGCCTCCCACTCGCCCCGCTCGCGCAACAATCGCTCGACGAGCTCCCGGAAGGCACCCTCCCCGCCGCGCGACTCCAGTTTCCACGCGGCCGCGCGGTGCACCTCGGCGGCGGCGTCCGCAGGAGCGGCGGAGATGGCGGCGCGGAGCATCGGAGCGAGGTCCGGGAGATCGTCGCCGACGTACAGCACCTCATCGAAACCAATCTCGAGCTTCTGCAGGATCTCCTCGCAGACAGTCAGTTTGTTCGCGGCCCCCTGGTGCAGCTCCGTGATGCCCAGCTCCCTGGCGCGACGCACCAGCGCGGGGGAGCTGCGCGAGGTCAGCAGCACGATCGTGAGCCCCACGCGCTGCGCCAGCTTCGCGCCGAGGCCGTCGCGGACGTTGAACTCCTTCACCTCGGAACGATCGCCCGCGTAGATGATTTTGCCGTCCGTCCAGACGCCGTCGACGTCGGAGA
>DATLWH010000186.1:0-4249 GCA_035576505.1 Thermoanaerobaculia bacterium
GGTCCAGTCGGGGCTGATGCGCGTGAGGATCGTGCCGCCGATCAGCGAGGCCAGCATCGTCCCGATGGAGGCGGCGCTCGACCGGAAGAGGACCGAGAGGAGCAGGGCGATGCAGGCTACGGCCAGCAGCGCGAACCAATCGAGGCCGTAGGCGATCAGCGCATCCTTCCACAAGGGCAGTTGGCGCACGGCGTCGATCTGCAAAGCTCCTTTCGCCACCGAGAAGCCGGTGAAGGTCGGTGCCGTCCATCCGCCGCGCGGCAAGAACGGAGCCGAGACGGCGTACGCAAGTCCGCCGCCGGTCAGCAGCGTGAGCGTGGCGAACGCCCAGAGCGTGACCAGCTTGGCCGTCAGCACCTTCCATCGCCGCACCGGCCGCGTCAGCAGCAGCTTGTCCGTCCCTTCGGCGTTCTCGGCCGAGACGATGTCGCTGCCGAGGATGCCGATGAGAAGGGGGAGGAGAAGGAAGCCCGCCGCGTTGGCGAAGAGGCGGACGAAGATCGGTGCGGTCGGCTTGTTCGGTTCGATGTCGTGGTCGAGATAGAACTGCAGCCGGTTGATCTGAGCGCGCAACGACCGCGCCCACGTCTCGTTGATCCTCCCGCGCCGCACCGTGTTCTGCAGGTTCGCCACCTGCTGCTGCACCTCCGCGCGCCAGTTCCGGTTCCGCTGTTCGAGCAGCCTGCGGTATTGCGAATAGGTGACGACGGCGATGATGGCGAAGAGAATCGCCGCTACCACGGCGAACCTCTTGCGGCGGAGGATCTTCAGCGTTTCGTTCTGGACGAGGGGGATGAGCATCGGCGGATCAGTCTACCGTTTCCCCTCCTGTCGCTTCGAGGAACATCTCCTCGAGCGACCAGGTGCGGCGCTGCGCGTGGAAGACGTTGACGCCTGCCTGGACGAGCGCGGCCACGAACGGCGGCGCATCCGGCTCCTCGATGGGGATCCGGATGCGGTCGGTGTCGGTTCGGTAGGCGAGCTTGCGCTCGGCGGCGATCGCGCCGGCGCGGACGATGTCGTCGACGCGAAACTCCATCTCCCTGCGGCTGGCGATGAGCTCGCGCACGCTCCCTTCGCGGAGGATCCGTCCTTTGTGGATGATGGCCACGCGGTCGCAGGTGAGCTCGATCTCGGCGAGAAGATGCGAGGAGATGAAGATGCTCATCTGCCGCTCCGCCGCCAGCCGCCGCAGGAGCTCGCGGATCTCGCGGATCCCGGCGGGGTCGAGGCCGTTGGCCGGCTCGTCGAGGATGAGCAGCTTCGGGTCGCCCAGCAAGGCCTGGGCGATGCCGAGGCGCTGGCGCATGCCCAGCGAATAGGTGCCGACGCGCTGATCGAGACGGTGCGCCAGCGACACGAGCCCGGCAACGCGCTCGATCTCACTCCTGGCCACCCGCAGCATCCGGGCGAAGTGCTCGAGGTTCTCGCGGCCGGTCATGAAGCGATAGAGGTCGGGATTCTCGACGATGCAGCCGACGCAGCGCATGGCCTCCTCGAACTGGCGGCGCTGGTCGAAGCCGCAGATGGTCACGTGGCCGGCCGTCGGCCGGATGAGGCCGACCAGCATCCGGATCGTCGTCGTTTTCCCCGCTCCGTTAGGGCCGAGGAAGCCGAAGATCTCGCCGGCTTGCAGCTCGAACGACACCGAATCGACGATGGTCTTGTCGCCGATGATCTTCGTCAGGCTCGTGGCGGTGAGGGTGGGTTGGTTGGAGGGCATGTGGTTTTTCGAGGGAGTCGGGGGTCGGGTGTCGGGAGTCGGAGAGGGTTTTCGCGGTTGCTAGGTTACAAGGTTGCTGGGTTACCAAGTAGCGCGTTAGCGTTTGCAACCTCACGAGCTCAGCAACCCCGACAACGCAGCTCGCGACGGTGCAACCGCGAGATCCCCTTCCGACACCCGACCCCCGACACCCGACCCCCTCAAACTGTTATCGTTTCCCTATGCGTCGCTTCCTCGTCTGGTACCTGCCGATCACGGCCGCGTTCGTGGCGGCGATCCTGTTCGGCGCCGGATTCTACTCATTCCTGCGCGGCGATACCGGTACGCCCGTTTCGGCGATGCCGTCGTCGCGCGTCGGTTCCTCCGCTCCGCGCCACGAGATCGTTCCGATCATTCTCGGCGATTCCCTCGGCCGCGGCACGGGTGACGAGACAGGCCTGGGCATCGGCGGACGCTTCGTCGACGAGCTGCGCCGGCGGCGGGTCGACACGAAGAACATCGTCAATATCGCCGTCAACGGCGCACGGACGCGGGATCTGGAGCAGCAGCTCACCAGCCGTAACGTGCAGACGCTCCTGGCGCAATCGAACGTCATCATCGTCTCGATCGGCGGGAACGACCTCTGGGGCGACAACAACTGGCAAAACGCGGCTCCTCGGAATCCCGAGCAGGCGATGAACGAGGTGCTCGGCCGCGTGGAGCAGATCGTCCGGTCGATCCGCGGCACGAATCCGACGGCGCGGGTCTTCGTGATCGGTCTCTACAACCCCTTCATCACGACGCCGTTCGGAAAGATGCTCACGCCCTTCGTCAACCGCTGGAACGCGCTGCTGGTGCAGCGCTTCGCCGTCGATCCGAACATCGTCGTCGTACAGACGTCCGACATCTTCGCCTTTCGCGACCGCCTGTCGCTCGACCGCTTCCATCCGAACGACGAAGGCTACTCGCTCATCGCGCGGCGGATCTCCGACGCCATCTGAGGGGTTATCCTTTCCGCATGCAACTGGCGAAAGACTCCTGTGCCTGCGGGCATCCTCTCGAACAACATGACGGCGGACGCGGCGGTCCGTGCAACTTCTGCGCGTGCGCGGCGGGGGAGCCTCCCTCGGCTTTCGAGGTCGGCGTCATCCACTCGATCCACGAGATGACGACGGTTCTCGTGCGCCTGGTCAAAGAGATCCAGGCAAAGCAGCCGTAGACTGCCCGCTCCGCGCGCGTTGTCTACGGCTTCGCCGCGTTGCCGGTTTGCTGGGAATTCGCCGCGCGGCGTTGTGGCGTGCTTTACTGGAATCCTTGACTGCCTACGCCGCGATAGCGGCGCAAAGAAGATAGCCAGTGGTGCGAGCGCTTTTTGCGAGCACCCCTGGTTCGAATGGCTATTGAGTCGTGCCGCGTCAGCGGCACTGGATCATCAAACGAAGATGCGTCACGATTTCCAGTGCCGCTGACGCGGCACCAAAATAATGTGCCTCGTTACCAGGGGTTGCTCGCAAAAAGCGCTCGCACCCCTGGCTATCCTCTCATTGCCGCTATCGCGGCGGGATCGCCCCGGATGCAGCCGGCAAGCGCGCCGACCGCGCAATCATCCGACAACGCGCGCGAAGGCGCAATCAACCGAGCACCGACAACGCCCGCCTGAAGCGCCCTACCTGCGCCGGCCGCCGAAGAGCCGGAGCAGGAAGAGGAACAGGTTGATGAAGTCGAGGTAGAGCGTCAGCGCTCCCAGCACGGCGAAGCTCTCCTGCTGCGGACCGGTGGCCGTGGCCATGACCTTCAGCTTCTGGTTGTCCCAGGCCGTCAGGCCGAGGAAGACGAAGACGCCGATCAGGGAGATCACGAACGACATGCCATCCGACCGGATGAACAGGTTGACTACGCTGCAGATGACGATGCCGATGAGGCCCATGAAGAAGAACGAGCCCCACGAGGTCAGATCGCGCTTCGTCACCATGCCGTAGATCGACATCGCGCCGAACATCCCGGCCGCGGTTACAAAGGCCATCCCGATCGAGGGAATCCCGTAGACCCAGAAAATCACGCTCAGCGTCAGGCCGTTGAGCAGGGAGTAGACGAGAAACGCCGCCGCGGCCGTGCTCGGAGCCATCGTGCGGATCTTGAATGAAAGGAAGAAGACGATGCCGAGCTCGGCGATGATCAGTCCGAAGCGAACCATCGGCGTGGCGATCACGATCTGCTGCATCGCCGGCGACATCACCACCCAGAGAGCCGCGAATGCCGTGAGCAAGAGGCCGCCGAACATCCAACCGTAGACCGAGCGGACAAACGCTCTGGTCCGGTTCTCCATCTCCGCCGTGCTCGCCGAGATCCACGCCGGTTGCTGCTGTGAAGAATTGGGAAGCATCAAACCCTCCGTTTGCGACTGCGATGATAACGCGTGTAGGGGAAGGTGCATTGCGTTCGCGCTTTGCGCTCGGGGGTCGGGAGTCGGGAGTCGGGGGTCGGAGCGAGCGGGTTGCGGCATCACTCGGTCTCGGGGTTGCATGGTTACAGGGTTGCTCGGTTGCT
>DATLWH010000187.1:0-3043 GCA_035576505.1 Thermoanaerobaculia bacterium
GGATGTCGCGGATGCGCAGGATCTCGGCGTAGAAGCGGGAGGCCCCTTCCTGCAGCGAGTCGTTGAGGCTGATCGAGGCGCCCACCGCCATCGGGCTCACGCGCAGGCGCGCGGCGCAGGCGGGAGCGCCGGCCAGGGCCAGGAGCGTGTTGACGCCGATGGCGCGCAGCAGCGTGCTCTTGCCCGACATGTTCGAGCCGCTGACGATCAGGAGCCGCAGCGCGCCGCCGATGCGGACGTCGTTGACAACGCGCCGGTCGTCGGGGATGAGCGGATGGCCGACGGCTTCGCCATCGAAAAGAGCATCACCGTCGACCACGTCCGCCATCACGAAGTCCGGATGCTCGAAAGCGAAGGAGCTTAGAGAGAGAAGCGCCTCCAGCTCAGCTATCGTTGAGATCCAGGCCACGACCTCGGCGCCCGATTCGATGCGCCAGCGCTCGATGGCGAAGGCGATGTGAGTCGTCCAGAGAAAGAGCGACGCGAACGGGGCGAAGAACTGATTGCGCCGCGCCTCGAGCAGGGCCACGAGCTTGCGCAGCCGCTCGATCTGATGCGACGCGGCCACACCGTTGCGCTCGAGGGTGGCGACGAGGGCGATCAAGCGCGGGGCCGTGAACGGCTGCCCCTCGAGCACGGCCAGCAATCCCGCCAGGAGCGCCAGCGCCGGCTCGCGCCGCTCGACCGCGCCGACGACGCTGGTGACACGCGACGCCAGACGGCGCGCGAAGAGACTGACCACGACGATCATCACCAGCAGCGGCAGCGACTCCAGCAGTGAGCGCGGCGCCATCGTGCCCGGGTTCGTGGCGTTGACGAATCGGGCCACGAGCGAAGGGATCCCGATGGCGGAGGCGGCCAGCGTCAGCGCCGTGATCACGACCGCGGCGATCCGCTCTCCCCTGCCCAGCAGCGCGCCGCCCCGCGACCATTCATCGAGCGCTGCCTCCTCCACCTCTTTCGCCACCGCGGAGGCGGCCACGAAGATCTCCTCGCGCAGATCGACGCGCCCGCGCAGATCGTCGACGGCGGCCTGCCTCTCACGCACCGCGGCGGCGGTGACCTGGCCGGGATGCAACAGCCATCCTGCCAGGGTGGCCCGTCCCGCGGCCGTCGCCGCGAGGCAGAGTAGCTCGTAGATCGATCCCTTCCCGAACAGGTCGAGATCGCCGGCGAAGGGATGATGCTTGGCCGCGAAGCTGCTGCCGGCAAACCCCTTCCCCTGCCATTGGCCGGTCAGCCGTTCGATGCCGCGCTCGCAGAACCGGGCCGCGGCATCGGTACGGCGGCGGCTCCTGATCACCTTGTCGTGCGCGATCACCAGAGCGACGAAGGCCACGATCGGAATGGCGATCCATCCGCTGAAATGAACGATGGCCACGGCGACGGCCGCGATGAAGAGAACGATGCGCGCCATCGACAGGGCGCGTTCGCGCGATCGAAGTGCACCGGCCTCGGCGCGATACCTCGTCAGCCGTTCGTCGTAAGTAGCTCGGGGATCGGACACGCGAGGAGTTTTATCCGCAGATGACGCAGATGTACACAGATGCTTTATCTGCGTTCCATCTGCGTCATCTGCGGATAAGACTCCTGGTTAGAACAGCGCCATCTGCGTATTCAGCGCCGGCAGCCGCGGCCGCGCGGGACGGCGGCGCGAGATCTCGTACACACCGGTCGCTTCGAACTGTTTGGCGATGGACAGCTCGAGCTGCGTCGTCACGCCGAGGCGGGTCAAGAGGCGCGTGGCCATATCGCGGACGATCGACTCGTGATTGTTCCGTTCCGAGAGATGAATCAGACAGAGGTTCTTCAGGTCCGCGCCGATCATCCGCTGCACGGCCGTCATCGAATCGTCGTTCGAGAGATGACCGAAGCGCGACATGATCCGGCGCTTGAGCGACCACGGGTAGCTGCCCATGCGCAGCATGTCCAGATCGTGATTGGCCTCGAAGAAGAGGCCGTCGCAATCGGAGAGGTGGCGGATCACCGGCGCATCGGCGTGCCCGAGGTCGCTGGCCACACCGACGCGCGTCCCGTCGCGCCCCTCGATCACGAAACAGGCCGGATCGGCGGCATCGTGCAGAGTGCGCCGCGCATGAACGTTCAGCTCACCGATGGCGAAGGTCGAATCGTTCGGGAAGACGATCGTCCTGATGGCCTCGCGGTCGATGTTGCTGGCGTCGAGCGTCCCCTGCGTCAGATAGATGGGGATGCCGTACTTGCGTCCGATCGACCCCGCGCCGCGGATGTGGTCGTAGTGCTCGTGCGTGATGACGATGGCCTGCACGCTCTCGATCGTCTTGCCGACCTGCTCCAGACGTTTGCGCGTCTCGCGCGGCCCCAGGCCGGCGTCGACCAGGATGGAGGTGCCGTCGCTCTCGAAGTAGTAGGAATTGCCCGCGCTGCCGGAGGAGAGAGGGGCGACGATCACGTGGATATGGTAGCGCAGCGCAAACCAGAAACCAGAAACCAGAAACCAGAAACCAGAAGAAGACCGCGTTTTCTGGTTTCTAGTTTCTGGTTTCTGGTTTGCTTCCGCCGCCGAGGCCGCCAGCGCTCCGACGTACAATCCCGCCCGCAATGATGGAACGATTCATCGTCGAAGGCGGGCGGCGGCTGGAAGGGAGCATCCGGCCCGGGGGAAACAAGAACGCGGCGCTGCCGATCCTGGCGGCATGCCTTCTCACCGACGACGCCATCACCCTGCGCAACCTGCCCGACATTCAGGACGTACGGGTCATGCTCCAGATCATGGAAGGTCTCGGCGCCTCGGTCGAGCGGCTCGAGCCGAACGTCGTCCGCATTCACGTCATGGGGGAATGCTCTTCCAATCCCGACCCCGATCTGTCGCGCAAGATCCGCGCATCGATCCTCCTGGCCGGACCTCTCCTGGCTCGCTGCGGGGCCGCGAACATCGCCAAGCCCGGCGGCGACGCCATCGGCCGGAGACGCGTCGATACGCACCTGCTCGCGCTCGAATCGCTCGGCGCCCAGATCGAGGTCTCCGCGCAGGAGTACCGCATGTCGGTGCGCGCACTGCGGG
>DATLWH010000188.1:0-4317 GCA_035576505.1 Thermoanaerobaculia bacterium
AGTTTCTTCATTGTTTCCTCCGCGTAATGAGAGGCGGATGAGGCTCCGCAGAAGCGGGCGCCGGCACCGGGGGCGACGCAGCCGGCGGCTGGGCATCGGGCGGCTGGGCCGGCGGTTTAGCGGCGGCGGGTTGCGTAGTGAGCGGCGCGGCTGGCAACGGCACAGGAGAAGGCACCGGGACAAGCGACAGATTGGCGGCGATCGCTGGCGTTGAAGTCTGGGCTCCTATAGTCGACTCGAGCAGCTTTGCCGGAGTTCGCACCGACGTCACCGCGAGAAGGCGGGCAGGCAACGTCTCGCGGAGAAACCGGTCGGGCGCCGGAGGGTGACCGAAGAGCGAATTCAAGTGATCCGCTACGCCGGGAACGTTCTGCCCCAGGAGGCGCTCGCGTAATGACCACGCGGCGTCTTGCTGCGCGCGCAACTGCGCCGTGCGCGTCGTCGCATTCAGGAACGCCGCGCTCGACGTCTCTTGCGTGCGATCGCAGTGGCAGTCGCCGAAGCGGTTCGGCACCATGGACGTGTCGATCTTGGTGGTCCTTATAAAGTCCGCGAGGGCAGCGTTCTCCCGTACTGCCGCGCCCCGCGCCTTATCGCAGGCTGCCGCCGATACGAACTGCCGTGTCGCGGCGATCTCTTCGTATGTGTGGCTCGCGATGTTCCACACGGACAGGTGATAATGGTAGTGATCGCACGTCGCACCTTCCGGGAGCGGCGGACACCGGGTTTGTGCATGCAGCGTCACAGCCAGAAACAGTGTAAGTGCGAAAGTCGCCGTCTTTAAGTTAAACACCGATTTTCTCTCCTTCAGTTGGTTCCATCGCTGCTCCCCACCGCCCCCGGCAGACCGGCTACGGTCTCAACAAAGCCGTCAGTCATCAATCGGATGGCGTGGTTTCCGGAATCGGCGATCCAGAGTCGTCCATGGGCATCACAGCGGATCCCGGACGGACGATTTAAACGCACAACGACTCCGCTGCCGTCTACCGCGCCGTCTGAACCGGCGCGGCCGGCCACAGTCGTGACGACGCCATTCACGATCTTACGGATCGTGTGGTTCGCCGTGTCGGCGACGTAGACGGCGCCGTCGGATGCCACCGCGACGCCTTCTGGGGCGTTGAACCGCGCAGAGCCGACAGGGCCGTCGATGCTGCCACTAACACCTGGTAATCCCGCCGCGATCGACAAGCGGCCTTCGTGATCGATCTTACGGATAACGTGGCTCCACGAATCGGCCACTAGGACGTCTCCATCGGCGTCGATGGCGAGACCGATCGGGTCCATCCGGTCGGATTCTGACGATGTGGCGACGGTTGTGACCATGCCCGCCGGCGCAATCCTTCGTACGGCGTGATTGCCGGTGTCGGCGACGTAAATCGTGCCGCCCGCCGTAATCGCGACGCGGCGCGGGCCATTGAAACGCGCTGAGGCGGAGGCCCCGTCTGCGGCACCCGTCAGGCCGGAACGGCCGGCAATTGTCGTGACAGTGCCGTCGGGAGTGATCTTGCGAATGACGGCGTTGTAGCGGTCGGCAACGTAGACGGTTCCATCCTGCATCGCGTCAACACCATCAGGCTCGTTGAAGCGGACGTGAGCGGCTGAACCTCCGCTGGAACCATATTGGCCGGCTGCGCCGGCCACTGTAGTTGATGCATCAGACTTGATCAGGCGGATCGTGTTGTTTCCGGCGTCGGCCACGTAGCAGCCGGCCTCGCTCACCGCTACGTCGGCCGGCGCGTTGAACCGCGACTGGACTAACTTCAACTGTACGGCCCGTAAGATGTTCCTGGCTCGTGAGTTCGTGGAGTCTATTCGTAAAGCCTGCAGCGCTGCCGCGCGGGACTTACCCAACTGTCCGCCTTGAAATAGGTTCTCGGCAGTCGCCGCGAGGTCGTCTGCCTGCCGGACGCTGGAAGGGATCTCCGGTGGTATCAGAAGTGCCACCGGTGGTACGGGAGGAGCCAGAGGTTGTACCGTATTTACAGTAACGGTCGGTGCAACCTCCGCCGTCGCGTTTGCCGGAGTTGCGACGGATGGTGAGACAGCTGGACCAAGCTTCGCGCGGCACTCGTAGGCGCGGTCGGCAGCAAAATCGGCCTTGTCGTGATTCGGATACACCCGCAGAAAATTTTCGTAGCGTTCCAGCGCGCCGCGATAGTCGCCCTCACGAAACGTGCGGTCGGCATCCCGCAGGAACTCCGTCGCCTCGTCCCGCTTCGGGGGCGGCTCGCGCGAGCTGCGCGGCTGGCTCTTGCGTTGTTTCTGCTTTTGAGAAAGCTGCTCGTCGAAGTTCACGGCCGCCCCGACAGCGGCGTTGGGGTCACCCTTGGTAATATGGGCTATCGACTTCCCCTCTGATACCGATGTCACCACGAATCGCGCGGAACAATTCGTAACGCTGTGTCCGCCGACGGTCTCCTGCGTGCAGATCTTTCCGGTCATCCCTTTCCGCACGCCGGCATCGGAGCCGGAGGAGAGGACGATGCTGTCGCCACCGGTTGCGATGACATGCTGGGCTCGCGCCACCACGGGCCGAAGGAACACGGCACCAACGGCAAACACGGTAACAAGGATTTGGTGTCTCACAATTCTGGCCATCGCTTGCCAGTATCGTTCATGCGAATCTCAAGAACGACGTAAGATCGGTCGGCAGAGACGACTCTCCAATAGGCAAAGCAGTCGTTGGTTGTTGCGCAGAGAGCGCCGCTCATGCCGGCGCTCAGGTGGTTGTTGTAGGCGGGAAACCGCAATCGCGCGATACGCTGCGGCTTACCGGTCGATTCCCGCGGCAACGCGGTCTGGACAGAGGTGATAGGCATCGCAAGCCGTTGGACGAGTCCTTTCAATTTCAAATACGCACCGCCGCCCAGCCCAACGAACACAGCTAACACTGCCGCGCCCACCAACAGCGACGACCGCCGACGGCGCGGATCGATGATGATGGCTGCGGCAGTCACATTGTCGTCGCTGCCGTTGTCGACGGCGCGCCGGACGACGCGCTCCACTACCTCGGTTGCCGTACGTGCGTTTGACGCGAGCTCCAGGATTTCCGAATCGCCGATAAAGTTAAAGAGGCCATCACTACCGAGGAGAACAAGCGAGCCACTGCCAGAACGGCCACGTTGCAACGTATGAAACTTCATGTCCGGCCACGCGTCGCCCTCGCCGATTGCGCGTGAGATGACATGCCGCTCCGGATGCCGGAAGGCCTCGACCTCGGTAATCTCACCCTTGCGGAGCGCCTCCCCGACGACACTGTGCTCCCTCGAAAGCGGAACCACCTCGTCGGACGTAACAAGGACCGCGCGCGAGTCGCCGATGTTGCCGATCCAGAGATCGGCGTCGTGAGCAATCGCGGCAACGAGCGTGCTACCCATGCCCTGGCGTTCGGGCGTGGCGGCCTCGCGGATCGCTTGATCCGCCGCGGCGAATGCCACCTGCAGCATCAGGCCTTCCTCACTGCCGTTTGCCGAGCGCACCGAGGTGACAAAGGCCATCAGTGCTGCGTCGCTGGCGATATCTCCGGCGCGAGCCCCTCCCATGCCGTCAGCAACGACAGCCACGTAGCGGTTGCCGTCGAGCGCGAACGTCGCCGCGCGATCTTCATTGATCGCGCGACGCCCGGTCATCGAGCAGTAGCCGTGTCTCGGTGAGTGCCGGACGAACCGCATGCGATCAGACGATCGCCGTCTTGGTCAGCGTTGAGGAGGAGTGGAAAAGCAGGGAAACCTCTCCCATCTCCACGCGATCGCTCTCGCAAAGAGGAACGGACTCGTTCACACCCATCTCGCGACCATTCACCTTCGTAGGGTTGCTGTCAGACGACGCCAGGTTCGTCAACTGCGCCGCCCCGTTGTCAAACGCCACTTTGGCCTGCCGCGACGATACTGTCGGCGCCTTGAGCTGTATGTGCGCGTACGGCCGTCCCGCAACTCGTCCAAATGTAGTCTCGGTGCCGCGCTCACCGCCCAAGCTGTAGAAACGGATCTGCTTGACGACATCGTCACCGCCCACAACATCGAACCATCCCGGAAGGAGTTTGACAGTATTCGGCGGCGGAGCGTGCAGCTTGATGGTCTTCCCTTCAATGATCTGTTCAGGAGGAGGAGGAACCTCGGCATACGACGCGGTCGAGATGCCGTAGTCCGCCGTCTGCATCTCGTCGCGCCGCGTGCGAAGCATCAAGAAAATCGCAACGATGAGTACAATGACTACGGCGGCTCCGATGAGGAGGTACATCGGCAGTGAACTAGTTTGGTCGGTTTTCGGCTGTTCGAGGTTCCGCGGGGGCGGCTGCGTACCGCTCACGGCATGCTG
>DATLWH010000189.1:0-8774 GCA_035576505.1 Thermoanaerobaculia bacterium
GTGGGGTGTGGGGGGTGGGGAGTGGGAGGGGGAGGTGGCGTTGCAGGCTCGGACTCCGGCGGCGGCTCGGAAGTGAATGCTGCCATCGGTTGGAGCTCGGGCTCAGGTGGTGGCGTTGGCTCGGTGACGAACGCGGCGACCGGCTCAGGTTGCGGCTCTGCATGCGGAGCGATGATCACCGGCTCGCTCGGAGGCGCTACCTCTGACGTGGGTTTTCGCTCCTCGGCTGCCGGAACAGAAGGAACTGTTTCGTGCGCTGCTGGCGCCGGCGCCTTCGCCTGCGTCTTTGACATCCACTCGATGCGCCGCCGCAGCTCAGCAACTTCAGAAACGGCCTGCCGAGCGCGGTCCCACGCGCGGAGCGCAATCACGAATACGACTACCGCGAAGATGGCCACCAGGGAAACGGCGCAGCCGAGGGATGGCATCGATCGGCAGAGGATACAGCGAGAAGCAGCGATTCGCGGATCAGGTCAATAGGTCAGGCCCCAATGTCTTGACCGTGTTAATCGAGCGCCCTTCTCCCCACCGCGTCTTTCAGCGGGGGGGAGAAGGTGCCGAAGGCGGATGAGGGGGCGTTAGAGCTTGCCGAACAGTGGACTGGTTTCATGAACGGGCGTGGGAAACTCACGAAAACAATTAACTTCAGCGCGAGAACCGCCCCCTCATCCGCCTGTCGGCACCTTCTCCCCCAGCTGAAAAGCGCTGGGGGAGAAGGGCGCTCGACGGGTACAGGGTGCCTACGATTCCGGTGAGACTGTGAGAAATGCGGGTTTAGATGGTGAGAAATCCCCGCTAAAACGGGCTCGGGAAACTAATGATCGCATTCCCCCTGCTGAAGCCACGGGCTACGGACCTTAAGCCAGCTTCACTGGCAGAGTAGGTCAGGACCCAATGCGTCCTGACCTACTGATCCACGAATCCACTGATTCTCAGACCTTTCGCGCCTTGGGAGCCAGCAGCACTTCCCTGCCGACGAGATAGAGCAGCAGGATCAGTATGACGAACGGGATGCACGACAGCAGGTCGGGATGCGCGCCGGAAACGAACGGATTCTTATCGGCGAACTTGTCGAGGCTGGCGTTGAAGTTCGTCACCCACGCCACCTTGTCCTGCAGACCGGCGATAAAGGCGATCAGGATCCCGGCGATCGCGCCGCCGGCGATGTACCCGGAGGCCATCAGCACGCCTGGGCTCTTGTCCCCCTCGGCCGTGAGCTGCTCCTCCGACAGGTTCAGGCCGCGGTACTTCTTGCGGACGTAGAGGTCCGACAACCAGCGGATCATGCCGCCGATGAAGATCGGGCTCGACGACGACAGCGGCAGGTAGACGCCGACGGCGAAGGCCAGCGAGGGAATGCCCGACATCTCCAGCACCAGCGAGATCATGACGCCGAGGAGCACCAGCCCCCACGGGAGTTGCCGGTTGAGGATTCCTTTGATGATGTACGACATCAGCGTGGCCTTCGGCGCGTCGAACTTCTTCGGCGCCGCCTTGCCGCTGGCCGTGAACTTGTGCGTGCCGTTGATGGCCGGGTCGACCAGGAACTGAGGCGTGCCGCCCGGGTCGACGAGGAGCTCCTGCGCGGAGGCGCCTCCCGCAGGCGTGTAGTGCCAAACGAGGAAGTCCTTCCCTTCATAGCTTCTGTGCGACAGCGCTGGCAGGAGCGACGCATCGGCGTGCAGACCGGCGGGCCAGTTCTCAATCTGCCTCAGCGGCGCGCCTTCCTCGCCGGTCGACGGTTCGGAGCTGATGCGCGGCAACACGACGCTGCCGTTGTTGTTGAGCATGAGGAGCAGCGGTCCGAGCACGAGTGCCGAAGCGAGCGCGCCGATGAGGATGGCGATCTGCTGATACTTCGGCGTCGATCCGACGAGGTAGCCGGTCTTGAGGTCCTGAGAGGTCGTGCCGCCGTTCGACGAGGCGATGCAGACGATCGCGCCGATCGACAGCGCCGTCACATAGTAGGTCGAGCCGGTCCAGCCGATCACGAGGAAGACCAGGCACGTGATCAGCAGCGTGGCCACGGTCATGCCGGAGATCGGATTCGACGAAGAGCCGATCTCGCCCGTGAGCCGCGACGACACCGTAACGAAGAGGAAGCCGAGGACGACGATGAGGAGAGCCGCCATCACGCGCGCCATCACGCCAGTGCCACCGTGGTACAGCGGGCTGGCCAGCGCGATGATGGCGATCAGGGCAAAGCTGCCGATGAGCACGACCTTCATCGACAGATCGCGGTCGGTGCGGACCATCCCCTCGCGCGCGGCGCTGCCGCCGCGCATGTCCTTCAACCCTTCCTTCAGGCCGTGCCAGATCGTCGGGAGCGAGCGGAGCATCGAAATGATCCCGCCCGCCGCCACGGCCCCGGCGCCGATGTAGAGGATGTAGGCGCTGCGGATCGCGTTCGGCGACATATCCTTGATCAGCCGCGTCGATTCGGGTGCCAGTGGCGCGGCAAGGCCTGCGCCGAAAAACTTGATCGCGGGGATCAGAACCAGATAGGCCAGCACGCCGCCGGCGCACATGATCGAGGCGATGCGCGGCCCGATGATGTAGCCGACCCCGAGGAGCTCCGGCGAGATCTCGGCTGAGACCGAGCCCGCCGCGAACGGTGCTCCGAACACGCGCTCCGGCGTGTCCTTCCACCAGCGGAAGGCGACGTTCATGGCCTTGTAGATGAAGCCGACGCCGAAGCCGGCGAAGATCGTCTTGGCACTCGTGGCCTGTCCGCCGAGCTTGGCCATCTCTATTTTGGCGCTGTCCGAGGCAGCGGCGATCGACTCTTCCGACGCACCCGCCTTCAGTACCTCGGCGCACGCGGTGCCTTCGGGGTACTTGAGCGTGCCGTGCTGCGCCACGATGAGGGCGCGCCGCAGGGGGATCATCATCAGGATACCGAGCAGACCACCCAGGACGGCCACGAGCATCACACGTGTGAACTCGAGGTCGAAGCCGAGGATGAGGATGGCTGGCATCGTCACGCCGACGCCGAAGGCGATCGACTCGCCGGCCGATCCGGCCGTCTGCACGATGTTGTTCTCGAGGATCGTGGCGTCGCGTCCGCCGATCTTCGAAAGGATCCTGAAAAAGGTGATGGAGAGGACCGCCACCGGGATGGAGGCGCTGACCGTCAGGCCGACCTTGAGCACGAGGTAGAGCGAGGCCGCGCCGAAAATCATGCCGAGGAGCGTGCCCAGGATGATCGGCAGCGGCGTGAGCTCGCGAATGTTGGTCCCCGCCGGGATGTAGGGCTCGAACGGCGCCGGTGCGGGTACGGCGGCAATACCGACGACGTCGGGGTACTCCTGTTCAACAGTGCTCATGTTGGCTCCTGCTCTCGGAGAAACGGGCCGTTGCGGGGTTCAGGCATGCATCGGGCGGGCCATTCTAGCATCGCAATTCAGTGTAGCGCCGCCGCCCCGGCGGCTTGCCCATACGCGCTAACTTTAGGGCTACGTTAGGAGCCTACGCCGCAGAAACGATCTGACGAAGATGGCCGTCGAGCCTTGGGCAACCAACGCCGCCGGCCGTGCCGGCTAGGCGCCCGCGCGGCAGAACGCTCGCTACGCCAATGTTGGCAGAGCCTTGGGCAACCAACGCTGCCGGCCGTGCCGGCCTAGGCGCCGCGATAGCGGCCCAAGACGGTAGCCAGGGGTGCGAGCGCTTTTTGCGAGCACCCCTGGTTCGGATGTCTATTTGAGTCGTGCCGCGTCAGCGGCACTGGACCGGCATGCGCCCGTTGGATGGTCGGTGACGCGGCGCTATCATCCTCTGGCATGAACGCAGTGATTCCGCCCCAGGAACGTCTTCGCAACGCCCTCGCCGAGGCCGGCCCGCGGCTCGAGGCCATGACCGATGCCGACGCGGCGCGGCCGTTGGCCGACGGCAAATGGTCGGCCAAGCAGGTCATCGGCCATCTGATCGACTCCGCCTCGAACAATCACCAGCGCTTCGTGCGCGCGAACTTCACCGATGAGCTGATCTTCCCCGGTTACGACCAGGAGCGCTGGGTGACGCTGGGACGATACGGCGACGCCCCCTGGCCGTCGCTGCTGACGCTGTGGCGTGAGCTCAATCTCCAGATTGCCCGTGTCATGGAGGCCACCCCGGACGAGGTGAAGAACCTGCTCCGGCCCCGTCACAACCTGCATCAGCTGGCGTGGCGCGCCGTCCCCGAGGATCAGCCGGCCACGCTCGGGTACTTCATGGGCGACTACGTCGATCACCTCGAACACCACTTGCGGCAGATCCTTGGCCATGACGCGCCGAAGGTCTGACACGGTAAACAGTGATTGGTTAGCTGCCTCCGGGAGCGTGTTAACTGCCTCAAAAGGCTGTTAACTGCCTCCGAGAGCGTGTTAACTGCCTCCGAAAGGCTGTTAACTGCCTCTCAGAGCGTATTAACTGCCTCCGAGAGCGTATTAACTGCCTCTGAAAGCGTGTTAACTGCCTCTGAAAGCGTGTTAACTGCCTCCGGAAGCGTGTTAACTGCCTCAAAAGCGTGTTAACTGCCTTAAAAGCGTGTTAACTGCCTCACGGGAGGGTGTCAGCTGCCTCCGGATGTCCGAACTCGTCGCAGCGCCGCCTTCCGCGGCAAAGGCCACTTGGTTTTCCGTTCCGTGTCGCGCATAACCGCCTAGCGCCGCATAGGTGTCTAAGTAAAGATGGGGGTAGGGATGGACCCCGGTCGCGACACTCCTGAATGAGAGGAGACCTCTGCGCATGGAAGGACTGCCTACCCGGCTGCAGAAGTTCATCGAGGACCTGGGCCTTCGAGCGCTCGACATCATCCGCGAGGCCAACCGGATCGCCTCTGAAGAAGGCGTCGAATCGATCAGCAGAAAGCACTTCCATCAGTTGCGGCACGGGCGCGTATCTGCCACCGCCGAAAGGATTTACATCGTGGTCGCCGCCATCCGCTCGGTGACCGGCATGCTCGTCAACGCCACCGACCTCTTCGTCCTGCAGCCAGCCGTCCCCCAAGCCGGTGTGTTTCCATGGGAGCGTTCCTGGCCGCGGCCCGAGCCTGTTTCGGTATCCTTCCACCGCAGGACTTCCGGTGGTCTCTGGAGTACGGTGAGAAGCGTGACCGATCCAACCCATCCGACCAACGCCAGCGAGTTCGAGGCGCTCTACACCGAGTACGGCGTGCTCCTGCGCTCGATCGCCATCCGCCGTTACAACATTCCCCCCGACGACGCCGAGGCCCTGGTCCACGACATCTTCACCGCTTACCTGCAGCGCCGCGAGCACGTGCGCGAGCTCAAAGGATGGCTGATCGGCGCCATCGGCAACGCATCGAAGGACTATCTGCGCCGCCGGAAGCGGGAAGAGCCGCTGCTGCCGGAGCACGATGAGAAGCCCGATCCGGCTGCCGAGCAGAAGGCCGAGCGCTGGATGGTGAACTTTACCGTGGCCACGGTGATCGCCCGCCTCGGCGAGAAGTGCCGGGAGACTCTCCGCCGCTACTACTTCCACGAGGAGTCGAAGGAGTCCATCGCCCGGGAACTGGCCACCTCTCCCGCCTACGTGCTCCAGCTCCTGGTCTCCTGCCGCCGCCGCGTGCGCGAGCTCTACGACGCCATGAGGTCTTCCAAATGAACGTTCATTACGGGGATGACGAACTGTCGGTCTATGCCCTGGCCCCTTCGCTGAGTGCGGACGCCGAGGCCATCGAGAGGCACCTGGCCGAATGCGACGAGTGCAGCGGACGCCTTCAATTCATCAGCGCGCTGGACGACGCCTTCCGCGAGCCGGAGACGTGGGAGGCTGTCGATCTGCTCCTAACCCGCCCGCAGCGTATCGAGGCCGCGATGGCGGAGTACCTGCTGATCGAGAAGGAGGACGCAGAAGCAGAGGCTCTCCTGGCGCCGCTGCTGAAATCGCCGATCCGCTTCCGCGGCGCGAACGTCGACAGCGACGTCCGTTTCCATACTGCGGCCGTGGTCCGGAAGCTCTGCCTTGCCGCGCACTCCAGTCACGAGAAGCAGCCCCAGTTCAGCCTCCTCATCACGAACGCCGCCTGCCGGATCGCCCTCGGTCTGCCAAAGAGCAACAAGGAGCGCCGATCCGTCCTGGCCCTGGCCGTCCGCGAGCGCGCCAACGCCTTCCGCTACCTCGGCCGCTTCGCCGAAGGCCTCAAATCCCTCGAAGACGCCGAAAAGCTCTTCGACCACTCGCCGGCGACCGACGCGTTCGACGTGGCGGTGGTTTGGTACATCAGGGCGATTATTTATTTCGAGACGGAGCGGCCGACGGAAGGCTTGAATCTGGCGCGTTCTGCAGCTGTCGTGTTCCATGACTATGGTGATCGATCACGGGAGCTCAGCGCCGTTATGGCTGAAGCTTGCTGTATTCACTTCAGCGGTCTACCACGCGAAGCTGCTGATGCCTTTGAGCGAGTAGCTGCAATGGCTCGAGAAGCAAACGATTCACATATGCTGGCGCGCGCTCTACAAAATGCTGGAACTTCGTACCTGGCCGCTCAAGATCACTCGAAGGCGGGCCAACGCATCCTCGAGGCTGTATCAATATTCGATCAGCTCGGACTTACCACGGAGCGCGCACGAAGCACGTGGAAACTTGCCAGCGTGCTCGTGGCAGAAGGACACTTGGACGACGGCATTGCGCAACTCTTCGAGGCGCAATCAGAATTGCGCAAGTTAGGTTTGACGAACGACGCTGCGTTAGCAACTCTCGAGTGGGCTGAAGCGCGCCTCGCGGCCGATCTACCCGAAGATGTTGCCGACGCGTGCCGAGCCATTTTGGTTGAGTTCGAGTCCGAGGGAATGCTGCGGAATGCTCATGTCGCGCTTGCGTACCTTCATGAAGCTCTCCGCTCAGGAGCCGCTACGGCGAACGTCGTGCGCCAAGTCAGGACGTACATTCAAGATCTTCCGAGCCGGCCGAGCATGCCGTTTGTTCCAGTTGCTTGAGAATTCTCTGCAACGACTGTCATAACTCACCTGCTTCGCAACACTCCTAAACAGAGGGTGTCGATACGCTCCGGCTCTGTCCGGCGTCAGGAGGGTTCACGTGCGAAGCATTCGAAGGTATGCGATTGGTGTGTTCATCGTGGCGGGATTGTCCCTGACGTTGCCGACGCACGCTGCGTCTCCCAGTGTTGACTCTCGCGGAGATTCGCTGTTCGCTAGGCTCAAAACGTTTATCGTTCGAGTTCTCGACGGCAGCGGCATGTCCCTACCTCCAGGCTGACCCCCTACCACTGTCATCCTGAAGCTGCCGCAGCCGCGCCCCGAATTGCTGTGCGTGCGCAGATCGAACGTCGCGGCGGAGGACGCTGAAGGACCCCCCACCTGCAACCCGGAAAGGGAGGGGGTTTCTGTTAGCAGCAAAGACGCCCCCTCACTACCTTGCAAAAAGAGGAGGGGGTCCTTCGCCGTCCTCCGCCGCGGGACTGGATTTTAGCAAGCACCGCAATTCCTACCGCGGCGAAGCCTGCCCTGAGCGAAGCCGAAGGGGCAGCCTCAGTTATTGTGATGCCACCGACCCCCACTCCGCCGACAGGTCCCTCCACTCCGCGTTCATCGTAGCGATCAAGGCATCCTTCTTCGCCCGCGTCCAACCCTTCAACTGTTTCTCGCGGGCGATGGCCTGTTCGATCCGTTCGTAGATCTCGAAGTAGACGAGTTGATCGCAGTTGTACTTCTTCGTGAAGCCCGAAATCTTCTTCGACTTGTGCTGCCACACGCGCGCTTCGAGCGAATTCGTCACACCGATGTACAGAACGTTGTGCCACCGGTTGCTGAGCATGTAGACGTAGTACTGATGATTCCCGAACATGCCCCCGAGGATCCCTCGGACGCGGCCAGACGACGGCAAACTCCACTGCCGGGATGGAGGAGTTTCGATTACGAGGTGGTGTGGAGAGCGATTTCCTACCGGGTGTAGAGCGCGCAACCTCCTCACGGCAGCGCTCCGGCCGCTGCAACTTTTTTTTGACCCCCAACCTCGCCTCTGCTGACCGAAAAAGTAACACATACCGCGTTTTGCCACCCATCCGTAGAGAGACAGATGCCTCATCAGTAACCTATAGGTTACTGTTTTTTTCCGGGTAGGGAACCTCCATCCTCGCGTCTCTCCCCTTGCGTGACGGACAGAAACAGCCTCAGACGCCCCTTCGACTCGCTTCGCTCGCGCAGGGCAGGCTTGCCGCGGAACTACCTCGAGCCCGTGCGGCTCCTTTGTGGAACGCGTTTCTGCCGGCTGGATCGCTCCCCCTCACACCCGATTGGCACGCGGCCGCGTGCCGCCTGCCCGGAGGCTCCTGATCAGGGCTGTCCGGGTAACCCGGCCGTGCCCCCGCGCGTGTGGCGCGAGCTCGCGGCCTTCATCTACAGGAGGATAGAGATGTCCAGGAAGAAAGCCACGGGAGATGTACCGCCGGCACCACCGACCGATCCGGTGCCGGTACTGACCCCAACCGTCACGCATTACCAGCAGGTCGCCGAGAACCTGGCCAAGGCCATCGACGACATGCTGGCGCTCATCCCCACCTTCGTGGAGGCCCACCCCGACACGGCGGTATTCGTCAACAGGCACCAGAACGTGCCGCTGCAGTTCATCGCAACGGCCGTGGCCGCGGTCGAGGCAAACCCCGAACTGCAGGGAACGGGCAGTTTCGATGTCACCGAGGCACGCGACGCGCTGCAGTTCATCGACGCCTTCCGCCCCATGGAGGACCGGCTGAGAGCCGCAACGCAGAACCTCGCCTTCAGCATCGATTCGCGGAAGGCAAACGCCGCGATTGG
>DATLWH010000190.1:0-2530 GCA_035576505.1 Thermoanaerobaculia bacterium
GAGCTCTCCGACGGCACGTTGCGCTACCTCCTCTGGATCGCGGCCTTGCTGACGCCGCGTCCGCCATCGTTGATGGTGTTGAACGAGCCGGAAACGAGTCTCCACCCCGATCTGCTGTCGGCGCTTGCCCGTCTGATTATCCGTGCCTCGGCGAACACGCAGGTGTGGGTCGTCTCTCATTCCTCGCGGCTCATCGCCGCGCTCAACGATTCCTCGCTCTGCCACTCCATCGAACTGGAGAAGGATCTCGGTGAGACCCGGGATCGTGGGGCAGGGGCTGCTCGACGTGCCGGCGTGGCATTGGCCGTAATGCGTTTCGCAAATCAATCAACCACAGAGGCACTGAGGACACGGAGACTCTTCGTGCGCTCCCACGTCTCTGTGGTTGAATTCGCTTCATGACTGATCTTCTCGACCTTGCCCGAGATCGGGCAACCGCCTTCCTCCGCGAGCTTCCCGATCGGCACGTCGGGCCGCGCGCGACGCGCGATGAGCTCGTGGCGGCGCTCAAGGTTCCGTTGACGGACGACGGCGAAGATCCCGCGTCAGTGATCGATGCGCTGGCGCGGGGAGCTGATCGCGGGCTCATCGGCTGCGCGGGGCCGCGCTACTTCGGGTTCGTCATCGGCGGGAGTCTTCCGGTGGCGTTGGCGGCGGACTGGTTGACGAGCGCGTGGGATCAGAACGCGGGGATCTATGTGACGTCGCCGGCGGCGTCGGTCGTCGAAGACATCGCTCGGGAATGGCTGCTCGAGCTGTTTGACCTGCCGCGTACGGCCAGCGTCGGATTCGTGACCGGCGGACAGATGGCGAACTTCACGGCGCTGGCGGCGGCGCGCCATGGCGTGCTGCGTCGCGTTGGCTGGAACGTGGAGGAGAACGGGCTGGCCGGTGCGCCGCCCGTGCATCTCGTCGTCAGCGCGGCTTCGCACATCACGATCCATTCATCGATGCGGATGCTCGGCTTCGGGACGCGCGCGCTACGCAAGGTCGAGGCCGATGAGCAGGGGAGGATGCGCACCGATTCGTTGCGGGAGATGCTGCGAACACTAGAAGGTCCGGTCATCGTCTGCGCGCAGGCCGGCAATGTGAACAGCGGCGCGGTCGATCCGCTGCGCGCGCTGGCGGAGATCGCGCACGAGCGCGGCGGGTGGCTTCACGTCGACGGCGCCTTCGGTCTCTGGGGACGGGCCACGGCGTCGAAGCGGGCCCTGCTCGACGGCTGCGAGCTGGCCGATTCGTGGGCCAACGACGCGCACAAGTGGCTCAACGTCCCGTACGACAGCGGCATCGTCATCGTCCGCGATTCCGCCGCGCACCGCGCCTCGATGACGGTGACGGCCGAGTACCTCGAGCAGACCACGGGCGTGGAGCGCGACAACTTCGAGTGGTCTCCCGAGTTCTCCCGGCGCGCACGCGGCTTTCCGATCTACGCGGCCATCCGCGCACTCGGCCGCCGAGGAATCGCCGCGCTCGTCGACGGCTGCTGCGATCGCGCCCGCCAATTCGCCGAGGTCCTCGGCAGGGACAGGCGCGTGGCCATTCTCAACGACGTCGTCCTCAATCAGGTTCTCGTGCGCTTCGGCGACAGCGACGAGTTGACGCGCGACGTCATCACGCGCGTCCAGCGGGAAGGGACGTGCTGGCTGGCCGGCACGACCTGGCAGGGGAAGGCGGCCATGCGCATCTCGGTCTCCAACTGGTCGACGACGGCGGAAGATGTGGAGAGGTCGGCGGCGGCGATCCTGCGCGCGATCTCCGGATGATGCGAACCGCGGCGGTCATCCTCGGACTCCTGGTTCTCGCTCCGGCGTCGATCCATCAGACGATCGCATCGGCCGCGGCGTCGCAGGTTGGCGTGACGACCATCTACGATCCGTCGTACGTCGCGCTGCGCTATCCCGGCGGCGACCTTCCACGCGAGCGCGGCGTCTGCGCCGACGTCGTCATCCGCGCCTTCCGAAGCGCCGGGATCGATCTGCAGCGCGAGGTGCACGAAGACATGCGCGGCAACTTCCACGTTTATCCCCACAACTGGGGACTGCGCGCTCCCGACGCGAACATCGACCACCGCCGCGTGCCGAACCTCATGACCTTCTTCGCGCGCCGAGGCAAGAAGGTCGATGGCGCGTTCGAGCCCGGCGATATCGTGGCCTGGCGGCTACCCGGCGGCTTCTTTCACATCGGCATCGTGGCCGAGGACGTCGTGCCGGGAACGGCGAGGCACTACATGGTGCACAACATCGGGCAGGGTGCGCGGAAAGAGGACGTGCTGAACGCGTTCGCGATCATCGGGCACTACCGGTGGTGAGGTTGGTGGATTAGTAGATTAGCGGATAAGTGGATTAGCCCGCATTTCTGAGCGCCACTCTCACTGGAATCGTAGGCACCCTGTACCCCGTCGAGCGCCCTTCTCCCCCAGCGCTTTTCAGCTGGGGGAGAAGGTGCCGACAGGCGGATGAGGGGGCGGTTCTCGCGCTGAAGTTAATTGTTTTCATGAGTTTCCCACGCCCGTTCATGAGACCAGTCC